>JABMRP010000090.1 GCA_013202535.1 Planctomycetota bacterium | reverse complement strand
GTTAGCGGACCTTGTGCCACGGCGGAGATGACGCCCTTGTACGTCACGTCGCCGCGGACGGTCCAATTGCCCTCGTCGTCGATCAGGTGAGGGAACTTCTTGTCCTTGTGCACAAGGGTGGTCAGCAGCCCCGGAATGTCCGTGCGCCAAAGCCACCCCAGGCCACCGGCGTGCTCGGTGAGAAAGGTAATCTTGAAGGGGTGCTTCTTCCCGGCGGTGAACTTGAAGGCGGTATGCACCGCATCCTTGCCAGGCTCTCTCCGATAGACCTGCGTGCCGTCAACCTCCATGATGTTGTACACCGTATTGCCATAGCCGGCGTTGAACTTGTAGACGCCGTCGGAATCGATCTGGATGAAGCCCCGCACTACGGCGGTGCCGCCGCCGGGAAACGGGGTGGGCGTTACTCCGCCAAACGATTCGAGCTTTTTCGTCTCGATCGGAGTCATCTTGTCGTAATCGGCCGTCGGTGAGTAGTCGCCCGGATAGATGGAGACTACGGGGTCGAGGAACTGCTTGCCCCAGCGCGAGGAGCCTCCGCGGATGTCACCCATCCCGACCATGTTGGATTGACCGGACAGGATGTAGACCTTGACCGGCTTATCCGTGACGGGCGGTTGGGTGTCCGGGTCCGGCAACTGCGCGGGGATTTCCTTTGCGGTTGCGGGAAGGACGAACAGCGTCGTCACCATGGCGACCAATAGCAGTGCAGTCGTAATCCGACTTCTTGTCATCATGTTCTTCTCCTTGTTGTTGGTACGTGTTCGTTCGTGGTTCGATTCGTTGTTGGTTCCGTTACCCGGCTTTTAGTTCCTTCTTGCCCAGCTTCTTCAGCCGTTCGAGAATTTCGACAGCCCGACGGGCCTCTTCCATGCGTCTGTACTCACATCGCTCGGCCGCACCTGTATTCATCTCCCGGCCACGACCAGCGCCAACAACGCGGCATCCCGCAATCGACTTCGGCGGCGGCAGATTATGGGATGTCTCCAGCGGGCGGAAGTTTGTGATTCAGGTTGGCGGCAGGCCCACCAGACTCTCAAACACAAACCGTTTGGTGGCAGGACCTTCCGATTATATCATACCGGGTGTGTTGGTCCGGCGAATCTGACAGGTGAACGCGTGGCGACCGCTTCCCCATCGGCAGACGGGCTAGCGATTAACCAGCCGGCGGGGCATCGCGTCGGCATCGGGCAAGAATTATGAAAACTCCGGAAATAATTCCGGCGATTTTCTCCCTCGGCGCGGAACGATCGTGTCGTCGGCTCACAATAGAAGGAGGTTATCAACGTTCTTGGAGTAGAGCCAGTCCGGATGTTTGACAAGCGTCGACGTCCCGCACAAAATAGTGCCTGTGCGGGTCAATTCAGGCCCTCTGCGTGTATTGAAATTCCTCTCAGTCGGCTGCGCACCCCCGCCGCTACTGGGTTGCGACCTTCGGGCAAGTGATTCGGAGAAGATTCCATGCCGGTATGGTTACAGCGAGCTTTCGAAGCGACCGCATGCACGCGGGGGTTTATTGCGTTCCTAATGGTTAGTGTCTTCTCTCTGCAAGCAGACGCTGCACAGACCAAGCGACCTCCCAATATCGTGATTCTATTTGCCGACGACTTGGGCTATGGCGAGTTAGGGTTCCAAGGCAACGGGCAGATTCCCACACCCCACATCGACTCGATTGCAAGCGGCGGTGTTCGCTTCACCAACGGTTATGTCACCCCTACCGGTCTGCGAAGGAGCGTGCCAGGCGGCACGCGGACGCTTAACGATGGGCAGACACGTTTGCTCGGCGTGGTAAACCGCGTCCAGGTTGAGCCGAACGCCCGAAAGGGCTGTAAAGAATCGCTGGGTCAACACACCGATGTGATGGAATTCGATTGCGCCCATTGCGCCCATTGCGGCACTTGTTCACGGGCGGCTAATCACCGGCGCCGTTTTGACTCGTGGGCGGATGGGTAACTGGTCGATGCCGGGAAACTCCGGATCGTCCATCATACGAAGCTCTTCCTCGCCCACGTAGGGGCAATTGGCGTCGACCCAGGCGATCAGCAGGCGGAGGCTCCGCGGATCGGCCTTGACGTCATAGTGTTTGCCGTTGGAGGCCATCTCGATCAGCCGGCTTCGCAACGAAAGATACTGCATCGGACGCAGGGTTCTCCAAATCGCCGACTTCGCGTCGGTGGCCGGGTCGTTTGGATAGGTCTCGCCCGATTTCAGCCCGTATACGGGAAACGCCCCCGCCAGGCCGTATCCCGGTTGTCCCGTGTCGGGTATCGGCACGGGCCAAGCCGCCGGCCCGATGAGCGTCAGGTAAGGTTCGGTGAAATGACCTTGGAATTTGCCGGTGGCGGGACGCTCGGTCAGATCGAAGTCCTTGCGAGCCTTCCCATCGCCCAGGTGGCACTCGCCGCAGTATTGCTCCAGCACAGGCTGAACGAACCGCCCGTAACCGATGCTTTCGGTACCCCAAGGCGGTGGGCTCAACTTCGTGGGCGAGCGGCCCATCGCCACTCCGGGTTTTCGCGGCGGCGAGTTGCTATGCATCTTGTGACAGCCGACGCACCCGCGACGTTCGCCCGGCATCACGCCGCTGAACGACCGCATCGTGTGCAACGCCCGATATTGCCCGTCGAGCAACTGAAAGAACAGCGACTCGCCTGCCGGGGCCTCGAAGTAGACCGAACCGTCCGCCTCGACCGGCACCACCGAGACGATTCGCTTGACCGCCTCGCTCTGCACGGCCGAAACCGCCGGGCCGGAAAACACAAATTGCTTTTCCCACGTCGAGTACGTCTTCGCGTCTTGCTGGAAGACGCGCAGGTATTTTACGCTCCCGCGTGGCAACTCCGACACTCCCTGGCAAACGTCGGCGCTATAGAACAGCCCCGGCTTCTTCGCTTTGCGATTCTCCCCAGTTCCGGGCCAATCGACCAGATCCGGCTGTTGAAGGGGAACCGGGCGCGGCCGGATCGGAATCGCGTACCAAGCGTTGTGTACTCCTTCGTAGAGCAGTTCGCGGTTGCCATGCACGTCCATCAAGTAGGCGCGGAACTTGCTATCCGGCCCCTTCGCGGAAACCAGGAAATCCTCTTCGGAAATCGGATACGCGCCCAGGTGGCCCGAAAAACGGCCCGACGCGTGGTAGTGCGGCGACTCGGGTCGATCTCCACCCGGGCTGCCAACCTCGGCCCAAGGCAGGTCCCAGGTGACTCGGGTCAGCCCGTGCGGATAGTTGGAACCTTTTTTCGGATCGATAATCCCGATCGACCCGATGAACCAGTTATGATGCCCGACGCCGGTAAACATCACGCGCCCCGTGCCGGGAATCGGACGCGGTTCGGCCAGATGGTCGGGCCAGATGCTCTGATTACCCCAAAATACGGCCGTGCCGGTGCCGTCCTGGTTCGTCGTCCAGAGGCTCTGCACGCGGTTCTGGTCCTTGTCGGAATACTCCCAACGCGAGTAGACGATCCGCCCGTCGTCCAACAGCGCCGGCACGAAGTCGGGCTCGCTGTTGGTGCTGACCAGGTAGACGTTCTTCCCGTCGGCGTCGCACCGGGCAAGCACGTACGAGTAGATATACGGCCCGCAGCGCACGTACGTGTTCCCACGCGTGCTGGTAAACATGATGTGCCCGTCGGGCAGGTAGATCGGATCGATATCGTCGTAATCGCTGTCGGTAAGCTGTCGCAGTCCGGTGCCATCGAGGTTGATTTCGTAAAGGTGAAAACTCTTCTCGTCGTGCGGCTTGAAGCAAAACAAAACCCGCTTGCCGTCGAACGAAAGTTCCGGCCGCCAGAAGCTCCCCGGTTCCGGCGGGAACAACTGCCGGACCTCGCCGCCCGGATGCAGCCCGTCGTGTACCAGCAGTCGTCCGCCGGGGATGGCCCGATGTCCCATGCGATGAACGGCCTCATGCCGCCATTCGGGACCGCCGCCCGGATTGGGTTGGTCGATCAACAGCAGCCGCGAGAAGTTGACCGCCGGGTTGGCCATGGCGATGCGACGCTTTACCCGCCGCACGGCCAGGTAGAGCGTGGAGGCGGCTTGTGTTTCGGCATCCGCCAGTTGCTTTTCCAGGTCGTCGAGTTCGGCCAGCTCGGGCGCGAGGTCCGGGGCGTGTGCATCTTTCGACAGTCGCGATGCCAACTGCCGCGCCCATTGGATCTCCTGTTGCGCGCGGGCCCGGGTCGGGCGATTGTCGGCCTGAAACATCCAGTCGCGAACCAGTACCGCGTCGGCCGACTCAGGCGTTCGCGTCGACGTCTTCGGCGTAACCGGGTTTTCCACGATCACCGGCATATGGGACCGTTCGATGATTACCATCTGTTCGGGGGCGTCTTCTTCGGTCAACTCAATGCCATACTTCTCGACCAGATACCGTCGCGTTTTCTCCTGTTCTCCCGGTTTCAACGCCCGATTGTACAGGAGCAACTCGGCGATGTCGCCGTCGAGGAATTGCGAACCCGCGGGGGCTTGTGCCCCGGCGCCAATCAGCAGATTCCGGTCGTTTTCCCGAATGGGTCCGGCAACGGCCCGGACCGTTCGTCGGCCGTTGACGGCACTGCGCAGACGCTGCCCATCGCAACGGATGTCGACCAGCGCGAATGTGTCGCGAATGGGCGTATCGAGTTGGACGTACCCGTTTCTCGCAGAGCCGGCGCCGCCCATTCCCAAATGGGGCCAGGGGAAACTGGAACCGCCCGCCACGGCGATACCATATCCGGTCCAAGGCCCGTCGAAGCGGTTCTTGCCGAAGAGCCACATGGCATTTGGACTGGCACTGACTCGGGCAACCACGAAGGCCGTCATTTGGTCGAGATCGACGCACGAACGATCGGCTACTCGCAGGTACTGCTGCTTGGCCGTCGCAAAACGCACGGCACAAAAGCGGCCCTTGCTGTCCGCCGCAACGTACCGGGGGCGTTGCCCGGCGGCCGGTTGCATGGCATGGTTACCGTACGTGCTTTTGTCGGCCCAACGGTCGATGGGCGTGCCGTCAGTAATCTGGTCCGACGTGCCACTTTTGCCGACGACATCCTGCGCATCGAGCCAAAGCACCAAACTCGGTCCATCCGCGGGACCCGTTTGCCCGGTTCCCGTCGCGACCACCAAGGGAGCTGCCGCGTCGACCGGCACGCTGCCGATCAGCAGCACCAGCGTACCGGCAACCGCCGCCAGTCGTATTGCTCCTCGGCCCTTTGCCGCTTCCATGTGACGTACTCCGCATGTTGGTACTAGAGGTAGTGAGGATCGCGCAACCTCGATTGTTGCCTGTCCGGTCGTGGATGTCAAACGCCGGCGGACCTTCCCCTTGGGAACGACATGAGTGAAGGCACGAGGTCACTGCCTGGGAATCGCGAAATCGTGAACCGCCGACTCCTTGGGGAGGTCGACCTTCATCGTAACGGTCTCGAACAGAGGCTTGCCCATCGGATTGAGCATCGGGGGGCCTTCGACGTCTTCGGCGAGCTGGTAGGGTATCCCGTCGAAACCGAAGAGGCTCACGATGTGTGGGCCGCCGATGGTGCCGAGCCCCGGGCCGGTGCCGTACTTGCCGTCGCGGATATCGGCCTGCGAAGCCGGGCCCGAATTGCCCGCGGCCGTATCTGGTGCAAACACCATGTATCCGGCGGGCACGGGCTTTCCGTCGTAGGTGACCGTGCCGGAAAGGTCGAATCGGGGCGCGTCGCGCTGGCCGCCGCAACCGGCCAGCACGAGCAGCGCGGGCAAGCAGGCCACGATACGAAACCTCGGTCGCAATGCTGATCGGCGTTCAGAACTCATTGGCGCTCACCACCTGCCCGTCGTTACGCGAGGACAGTCTCTTGAGGACATCCAGGGTAATGCCGTAGCTGATCGAATGCACGGAGCCGTCGACGAAAACGCTTTGAAATCCGCTCGCATGCGCCGCGCCAAACGCGCCGTGCAGCGGCACGAACGTGCCGTTGTTGCCGTAACGCGAAAGGTCGCTGGTGTCGTTCCAGTCCACCACTGGCGGAAAGTACCCCCAGCGAATGGTGTCGAAGTCCCAGCCCTCGACGTAGCCGCCGTCGTCGTCCGGCTGCCACTGTCCCCGCCGCCCTTGGTTGAAGGCTTTCTCGGCCACCAGCAGGGTATTGGAGGTGCCGTCGCGTACCGCGGCGATGTCGACCGGGCCGCTGCGATCGCCGGCGTTGTTGGGGCGACGAACGATGGTGCCGTCCTTGCCGTTGCTCAGAATGGCCCAACCCTGGTTGCCCGTGGGATCGGCCCCCCCGTTGCCCGCGTAGTCGTTCATGGCGCGATCACCGGCGGATGAACCGAATAGCGGATTGTTCGACAGAACCTCGGGCGCTCGCCGGCTGGGGCAGAAGTAGACGGGGATGGGAATCTTCAACACCTCGGCGTCCGAGGCGAGACTCCAGGCACTCTGCTGTTCGAGATAGGGAAGTATCTGATAGAGCACGCCCCAGTTCTGTTTGCCCGCGGTCTCCGAACCGAATGGTGTCCAGGGCGAACTTCACGCCCGACTTTCCCGCGGGATCGAAGCGGAGAGAGGTGATCAGGCCGCGCCACTGGGGCGACTTGCTCAGGTCCAACTCGTAGTCGTGGAACTGCCCGTCGCCGACGACTGGGAACCGGACGCTGTTTCCCTCGCTCACACTGGAAGTGGCGGTTGCCCAGAACAACTGGGCCCGGTCGTCGGTGTCGGATCGCATGCGGATGGTCAGTCGCCGCGTACGGTCGGCTTCGATCCGAACGCCGGGCCCCTGGAGGATCGGGTCGTCGCCCGTGGTTGTGCCCACCAGCAGGCCACCGCGGACCTCCGCCTTGAGGTAGCCGTTGGGGATCCAGCCTTCGAAGTCGCCGTCGGTGTTGAACTGCCAGGTGGTTTTCGGCGCGAGTTGGGGAAGATCGTATGGACCGCGTCCCACGTCGGCGGGGATCAGGTTGGGTGGCCAGTCGCCCGCCGGACAATAGGCCGCGCGAAGTTGATCGAGATCCGCG
>JABMRP010000909.1 GCA_013202535.1 Planctomycetota bacterium | reverse complement strand
TCCCCTGGCCACCAAGGGAATACTGGATCGCGTCAGCATCTCGCCAAGCGAGACCAAGGTCTGCTTCGAGTACCAGACGGGACATCAGTACAAAAACACCGGACGCACGCTCTACATTGCCGACTTCGACGCGGCGAAGCCCTCAATCACCAATGCGAAGCCGTTCGCCAACGAGGAGCGGGCGAATCGCTGGTTCGCCTATCCGCGATGGTCGAAGGACGAAGCCGCGATCGTCTACCACGCCAGCCCCTCGCTCTACCTCTACACGTTGAAAGACGGGTCGACCACGAAAGTGTCGACGAAGGACGGCGCCGACTACCGCTATCCCCACATGGAAGCAACACCGAAGTAGGCTCTTCCGAAAAAGCGAACAAGGCACACGATTCGATGGTTCTGAAACGGGAGTTATTAGCATGCGTGAGAAGAGCGAGGAACTAAATCGGCGCGGCTTCATGAAGAAAGGCGCTAAGGCGACCGCTGCTGCCGCGGTTGCCGCGACCGGACTGAGCACGAACGCGGCCCACGGGGTCGTGCCGGAAGACAAGAAGATCACCCTGACCGACGCCATGCCAACGCGTGTGCTGGGCAAGACCAACTTGGAGTTGCCGATCTTGGGCTACGGCGGGGCCGCGCTGCCGAAGAAATGGGGAAACACCCTTTCCACCGAAGACCGCGTGAAGTTGGTACGCCACGCCTACGACAGTGGAATCCGCTATTTCGATACGGCCATCAGTTACACGTACGCCGACAGCCAGGCGATTATCGGGAAAGCCTTGAAGGAGATCCGTGACGACGTCTTCATTACCACCAAGGTCGACTTCTGGGACGTATCCAAAGCGGATGGACGGATCACGAAGGTAGACACCAAAGTGGTGGCCCGGCAAATCGAGAAGAATCTGGCGGAACTGCAATCGGACTACATCGACGCCATCTTGATCCACGGCACGCCGGGCGTGGAGCAAATGACCGTCGAGCAGTGCATGGAGGTCCAGGGTGAATTGGCCAAGGCACGCGACAAGGGCCAGGTCCGTTTTGTGGGCTTCTCCGCACACCACTACTTCGACAAGGCACTGGCCCTGATCTCCACCGGTGAATTTGACCTGTGCATGCTGGCTTACGGATACCTGCCACGCGGGAACAGCCGGCTCTTTTCTCCCCGGACTACGGAACTGCGTAACGCATGCCTGGCCAAAGCGCATGAACTCGAAATGGGCATCGTGGCGATGAAAGTGTTGGGTGCCGGTATGCTCGGCGGCTTCGGCCGGAAGGATTTGGAGAAACTGCCCGGCGCGGCATGCCGCTATCTGCTCCAGGACCAGCGCGTCCATATCCTCAATATCGGCATGCGCTTCCCCGCCGAAATCGACGGCAACATCAAGACCCTCGCCGGCGACACCACCTACACCAACGAAGACCGCGCCCTGCTGGCCGGCGTAAGCAGCGCCGTGCTCGGCGACGAAAAGGTCAAGAAAATGAGTGTGGAGTGAAGGATTCCTGTTCGCGCGGCAACATGGGATACGCCCTATCACGAACGCATCGCCGTGTTCAATATCTACTAAGGAAAGCCGTTGGACGACGCGATGAAACTCGAAATCCCCTGGTTCGACAAGTACCTGAAGGTCAAGAAGTAGGCCCATTCAACCGGAGCTTAGCAATGAAGCGACTCTTTCTACTCGGACTACTGACGGCCACATGTCTACCCACGGTTGCCCATGCACAGGACCTTTGGCCCAGGTTCCGCGGCCCGGGCGCGGACGGCGTGGCGCCCGATAACGCGGGTCTGCCGACAACCTGGACGACCACCGAGAACGTGAAGTGGGCGGCCGAGGTGCCGGGGTGGGGGTGGTCGTGTCCGATTGTCTGGGGCGACCGCGTCTTTCTGACGACCGTCGTCAGTGACGACCAGAATCTCACGCCGAGCAAGGGGTTGTATTTGGGCCAGGGCGTGCGAGAACCGGCCAAGGGCGTTCATCATTGGATGGTCTATTGCTTCGACTTGGGCACCGGCAAGGAACTCTGGAAACATGAAGCTCACACCGGCAGTCCAAAGCTCCCACGGCATCCCAAGAGCGCCTACGCATCGGAAACGCCGACGACCGACGGCGAGCGACTGTACGTTCTGTTCGGCGATCTGGGCCTCTACTGCTACGATATGCAGGGCAAGCCGTTGTGGTCGCGGAAAATCGAACCGAAAAAGACCTTCTTCGACTACGGCGCCGCGGCTTCTCCGGTGGTCCATGACGGCCAGGTGATCGTCGTCTACGACAACCTGGAAGGCTCGTGGATCGCCGCGTTTGACGGGAAGACCGGTCAGCAGCGCTGGCGAACGTCTCGTGAAGAGACGCACTCCTGGGCCACTCCGTTTGTCTGGAAGAACAAGCTCCGGACCGAGATCGTGGTGCCCGGCAAGAAGCGGAATCGCAGCTACTCGCTCGACGGCAAACTGCTCTGGGAGTTCGACGGCGGGATGTCGACCCTGGTGATTCCGTCACCCTTTGCGGCGCACGGGTTGTGCTACATCGCCTCGGGTTACGTGGGCGACGCGCACCGGCCCACCTTCGCGGTACGTCCGGGAGCAAGCGGCGACATCGGTCGGGTCGGTGACTTTAAGGACAATGAATTCATCGCGTGGTATCAGGGCACATCGTCCTCGTACAACCCGTCGCAGATTGTCTACGGCGACCATCTCTACACGCTCTACGATCGAGGGTTTCTGACCTGCCACGACGCGAAGACCGGCAAAGAAGTCTACGGCAAGCAACGGTTCTCTCCCAGCGGTTCATTCACCGCTTCCCCGTTTGCCTACAACGGGCACCTGTTCTTCCTGAGCGAAGACGGTCTGACGTACGTCGTCAAGCCGGGGCGGGAGTTTGAAATCGTCGAAACGAACGATCTCGACGAACTCTGCCTCGCCAGTCCGGCGATTGTCGGAGACAAGCTGCTGATTCGGACGGCCTCCAAGCTGTACTGCCTGACCGAGGGCGCGAAGCTGGATGCCGCCGCCTTGGCCCGGCTGCAACCCCGCAGAGAAGCCTCCTCGGCGATTGACATCTGGTCCGCCGCGGCCCGGGGCAAGCGCGATGACATGACACGGCTCTTGGCGGCGGGCATGTCGGTCAATACAAGACAACCGGGCAGCGGGTCAACGCCCCTGAACACGGCCGCCCTGTTCGGGCAAACCGGCATGGCCAAGCTGCTACTGGAGAAAGGTGCCGACGTCTCGATCGCCAACCGCGACGGCAACACGGCGCTGCACATCGCGGCGTTCTTTGCGCACGCGGAGTTGGTGGAGTTGCTGCTCGAAAAAGGTGCCTCGGTCAGTGCCAAGAGCGGGCGGGGCGAAACGCCGCTCGACGTGGTCTCCGCCGATTGGAGTCCGCAACTGGAAGGGCTCTACAAATCCATTGGCAATTCGATCGGTATCGAACTCGATCTTCCGCGAATCAGGCAGACGCGTCCCGAGGTTGCGAAGCTGCTGAGGGAACACGCGGCAAGCCGCCGAGAACAGTTACACTGATCGAGGGAACCCGAATATGAAGAGCCACATGACAAACTGCAAATTGCGAACCACAAGACGCGAGTTCATCGGCGTTGCGGCGTCGGCGGCCGCCTTTACGGTGGTTCCTCGGCATGTGCTGGGAGGCCCCGATGAGACCGCGCCGAGTGAAAAACTCAATATCGCCTGTATCGGCGCAGGCGGCAGGGGGTACCAGGATCTTGTCAGTGTCGCCAGCGAGAACATCGTCGCGCTGTGCGACGTGGATGACCAACGAGCGGCCCCCACG
>JABMRP010000908.1 GCA_013202535.1 Planctomycetota bacterium | reverse complement strand
GGCGACGTTTCCCTCGGGGCCGAGTTCGACGACCGATTGCCCCCCGTCGATCACCAGCAGGCGGGGCGATCCGTCATCGGAGTCGACGACCAGAATGTTTCCCGCTTCGGCCAATTCCGCGCACTTCCACAGCGAGGTCAGTTTCAGCCTCTGCGGCTCGCTCTTGGCCGCCACTTGAGCCGGTTCGGCGCCGGCCGCCACCAGCGACGAATCGAAGAACAGTTCCTTCGCCGTCCAGTCGGCCAGCCATTTCTCGTATTCCTTCCTCTCCGCAGGAAACGTCTCGAGCAACTCGCCGTGCAGGTGACCGCCGCCGAGAAGCGTTTCCAGCTTCGTCGAAAGAAGATCGACCATCGCCGGGCCGTATTCCTGAAAATAGTATTCGACGGTGCCCGACGGCCCGATGAGCACCACCGCGGGTAGCTCGGCGATGTGGAACTGGTTGCGCACCTGTTCCTTCGGGTCGCGCACCACCGGCATCTCCACGCCCAACTGATCGAGCATTTTCGCCAGATTGGCGGACGACAATTCCGCCGAGTCGACGTTGACCGCCAGAAACTCCACCCGGGCGTTCTCCTTGTACTGCCGGCGGGCTTTGTCCAAGTGGACGAGGCTCTGGGCGCACTCGGGGAAACCGGCCGACCAGAAATCGAGCACCACGATCCGGTTCTTGAGCGACTCGGCGGTCACCGCCTTGCCGTCGGGATCGGTAAACTCGAACGCCGGTACGGCTTGACCCAGCAACTTCCGCACGGGAATCTCGAACGACTCGGATACCTCCGTCTCCGGAGGAACGTCGAACTGGAACGCTTCATCGGGAATCGTTCCGTCGATCTCAGCGCGGTGAAAATCGGCCACCAGCGAGAGGTTTCTTACCTCCTGCCCGTTACGAATCCTTTGCGATTGCCACGCATCGGTGGGCAATTCCAAACGGCGTAACACCGACGACTTCCGATCGATCCAAAAAACGACCGTTCCGTCGGGCCGCCGCACTCGAACGCGATGACAGAAGTGTTCTTCAATCTTGGCCGGGTCGAGCAGTTCGGGGGCGTCGCCCTGGAACAACAGAGTCTTCAGCGGGTCGTCGGCCAGCAGGAGGGCCAGTTGCACGGGCAGCCAACAATAGCCCTGGGTGGGGCCCTTGCCGAGGTTGTCGGTGATCATGTAGTCGGCCAGCAGCGAGCGGATCGTCATCTCGCCCGGCGCGGGCCGCTGGAGCACTTGTCCCGGCAGGTTGCCGACGGTGGCCCAAAACTTCTGCCCGTCGCATACCACGCCCACCTGGTATGCCGTCATACGGATCTTGTTCGGCCGCTCCAGAGCCACGCCCAGATCGAATGTTTCGTCGTATTTCTGGATCTCCGGCGTGGCCCCCGGCTCGGCCTCGGGCGAGGGAGGCACGATGAAATCGGCCCGAAAACGCGCGCTTCCCGTGTCGGCGTAACGCGTTGCGCCCTGGTAGACGGCGACCATCGCCTCCAGCACGCCTCGGGCGGTCGGCGTCACCTCGGGCTTGCCGGGAGTCGGCTCTCCGTCAACCGGCTGCCCGGCCGAATCCGCTTTCGGGGCATCCGCCGATGGTTGCTTTTCCGGCAGAGGCGTGTTTCCCGCCTCCGAGCCGGAGTCCGACGAACATCCCGCCGCCACAACCGCACCCAGTGCTATGGCCACGACCGCCCGATACGCGATCAGGCACGTTGCCCCTCGAAAAGCCCTTCTCGATTCCCCAGCCATGGTTTTGCCTCGTGCTTCTTGCGATTCAGGTTCCGCTTCCTACCGGGTTAGGCACAGCCCCAATTATTTGCGAAGTGGCCAGCGGCGTAAAGCTCGCTTCTTGACGAAGTTTGTCTTCCGGCGATAAGATGCATCGGTTTGGGCGTCTACTTTACGTAACCCTCCTGTTTTGGCAAGTTCTCGGATATGGAACCCATTTTGCGGTACGGGGCCGATGCGTCGGTCACATTGCGGCTGGCCGACGACATGCTGCCGACCCATTGCGGCGCGTGCCAGACCGACGCATTGGACGACCCGGCCGGCGCACTGAAGGCTGCGCTGGCCGAGCCGTTGGATTTTCCGCCCTTGCGCCAGGCCGTCATTTCCGACGACCGCGTGGCCATCGTCTTGGATCGCTCGTTGCCGCGGGCCGCCGAACTGGTGGCCGTGGTCGTCGCTGAGATGCTGGAGATCGGCGTCGGTCCGGACATGATCAGCGTGATACGGCCCCCGAACGAGGGTTCCGCCGAAGGGGAAGACCCGCGCTGTGGACTTCCGCCGGAGTTGGCCGAGCAGGTCGCCCTGGTCACGCACGATCCGGACGGCTCCGATGCGGTTGGCTACCTGGCGGCCGACGAGGCCGGAGAACCGATCGTCGTGCATCGGGCCGTGCTGGAGGCCG
>JABMRP010000907.1 GCA_013202535.1 Planctomycetota bacterium | reverse complement strand
GCTCCGCGGCACTGCTTGCAAGCAAGCAGTGGCACACGCATCCCGCTCAATACTCGCGGCGATGGATCCGCGATTGCACGCGCCCCGGCAATCCTTGGATTCGCAGGAACCCTTCGGCGTCGGTCTGGTTGTAGTCGCCGCCGCCTTCCATGGTGGCGATGCCCTCGTCGTAAAGGCTGTTGGGGCTGCCGCGGCCGGCGACCGCGATGTTGCCCTTGTAAAGTTGCAAGCTCACTTCGCCGGTGACCGGCTCTTGGGCTCGCCGGATGAAGGCCAGCAGGGCGTCGAACTTGGCGTGGTACCAGTAGCCGTAGTAGACCATCTCGGCTACTTCCGCCGCCAGCCGATCGCGCAGATGGGTCAGATCGCGATCGAGGGTCAACTGCTCGACCACGCGATGGGCGTCGTAAAGGATCGTCATGCCGGGCGCTTCGTAGACGCCGCGGCTCTTCATGCCGACGAACCGGTTCTCGACCATGTCGATCCGCCCGATGCCGTTGCGGCCGCCGATTGCGTTGAGTGTCTTGACGACCTCGAAAGCCGAAAGCTTCTTACCGTTGACGGCGGTGGGCACGCCCGACTCGAAGCCGACGGTCACGTTTTCCACTGCGTCGGGTGCCTCTTGCGGCGAGACGCCCATGCCGAAGTCGACCAGTTCAACGCCGTTGGTCATCAGGTCTTCCAGTTTGCCCGCCTCGTAGCTGATGTGCAGGCAGTTTTCGTCGGAGCTGTACGGCTTGGCGGCCGACACCTTCACCGGGATGTCGTGCTGCTGGCAATAGGCGATCATCTCGCTGCGGCCGGGAAACGCCTGGCGAAACTTCTCGATCCGCCATGGGGCGATGACCTCAACGTCCGGTTCCAACGCCTCGGCGGCCAGTTGGAAGCGGCACTGGTCGTTGCCCTTGCCCGTGGCACCGTGGGCGTACGCGTCGGCCCCCACCTCCCGGGCCACTTGCAGACAGCCCTTGGAGATCAGCGGCCGGGCAATCGAGGTGCCCAGCAGGTAAATGCCCTCGTATTTGGCCTGCCACTGGAGCACCGGGAAGGCGAAGTCGCGGCAGAGTTCCTCCTGAAGATCGAGGATGCGGGCCGACTTGGCGCCGATGTTTCGCGCCTTGTCGAGCATCGCCTCGGGATCTTCGCAGGGCTGGCCCAGGTCGACGTAGACGGCGTGGACGTCGTATCCCTGGTCTTGTAGCCAGCCGAGGATCACCGACGTATCCAGACCGCCGGAATAGGCCAAAACGCAACTGGGCATGGGAACTTCTCCGATGGCGGGAGTCTATCGCTCGGGCCAGGACACGCGCATGGGGGCGAGACGGGTCGAGCCAAACGGTCTATTTTGGCCCGTCGACACTCCATTGACAAGAGGGGTGGGGCAGCGGTTCGCTCGGGACCGCCGGTCGCCGGTTGATCGCTCGACTGTTCGTACGATGGGCTTCCCAGCCCGTCGAGATTCCCGGGTCGACGGGCTGGAAGCCCATCGTACAGCGCGAAAGTCCGATTTCGCCGGGAGCCGTTTTGCGGTACATTGGAGGTTGGATTCCCGGAACGGCAACCGACGGCACGCATCCCATGCCCCCCACCAACGACGACAATCCCCCCGAGGTGCAACTCTTCACCGACGGCGGCTGCAGCGGCAACCCCGGACCCGGCGGATGGGCCTATGTCCTGCGTCATCTGGCCACGGGCAAGGAACTGGAGCGCTCCGGCGGCGAGCGCGAGACGACCAACAACCGCATGGAATTGACCGCCGTGCTCCGGGGGCTGGAGCAATTGAAGCGACCGGTTCGCGTCGAATTGGTCTCCGATAGCATCTACGTGGGCAAGGGGCTCACCGACTGGATGCCCAAGTGGAAGGCCAACGGCTGGCGCCGCGGACGCGGATCGAAATCCAGTCCCGTGAAAAACGAAGACCTCTGGCGCGAACTCGACGTGCTGGTCACCAAGCACACGCTCACGTTCACTTTCGTCCGCGGGCACCAGGGTCATCCCGAAAACGAACGCTGCGACAAGCTGGCCGTGGCCGCGTATCAGAAGTATCGGTAAAGAGGCGGGCATCGAAAAAGGGGCCGCGTATCCGGCCTCGGGGTCCCCTGGAGCGACTCCCGCGGTACAATGACCGGGATGAACGCGCCCCAAGAGAACGCCGCCGAGGAACTCGCCACGCCGGTGCAATTTCTCAAGGGCGTGGGACCCGACCGGGCCGAGCTGCTGACCCGGCTCGAGCTGCACACGGCCCGCGATCTGCTCTTCTGCTTTCCCCGACAGTGGCAGGATTTCTCCGACCTGCGCGACGTGGCCGATTTGGAGGAGGGGACGCTGCAGAGTGTGCG
>JABMRP010000906.1 GCA_013202535.1 Planctomycetota bacterium | reverse complement strand
TGTGAGTTGGCGCGCATCGGCGCGCCCGTTTATTCAAATTGGGGTGAACGATAAACAACATAGTTAGGTTGCTAAATCGCACTGTCGGTCCGATAGGTTGCAGCACGCTCATGGCGACAATTCAGAACATGACCACGAGTCTTGGCGACGCGCGTTTCTTTTGCGACCAAATGGAACCGATAATCCGTGGTCCCGAACAAGGCCAAGACCTCGACGTCATTCGCCGCTTCTTCCGCGGTTACCTTCACTGCTGGAAGTGCGTCTTGCACTTCGTTCGTGAGGCAAAGGGTCTCAAGAACAACCAAGACTGGAGTACATGGTGCAAAACGTGGCAACAACGATTGAAGCCGGGGGACCGAGACATATTTAAATGCCTCCGCAAGAGTCGTGATCACGATACGCACGTTGGCGTCATCAACGTCGATGGAGAGGTTGCGGCAGGCCTGTTTCCTATTGTCATGTTTCAACCAGGTAAACAATCCGGACCACGTAGGGAACTCATATCGTGCTGCCGGCAGGGGCTTGCAGTCGCCGAACAGTTGATATCTGATCATACCACGATATGATCTTGCGGGAACGAAAAAGGGGTCAGAACTATTTACGCCGAAAACCGTTCTGACCCCTTTTTCGTTCCCCTTTTTCGTTCTTCCTTTTTCGTTCTTTTTCGTTTTGACCCGCCTGGCCGAAACGGGCCGGACGATTCTGCTGGCCGATCCCGGACGTTCCGGGTTGCCCACCGAACAACTCGAACCGCTGGCCCGGTTCGCCGTGCGAACGTTTCCCGAGTTGGAAGATCCCGATCTGACCGAAGCGGCCGTGTATCGCTTTCGGTCGGATTAGAATGGTGGTTTAGGTCAGTTTTCGCTTCCGCCGCCAACCATAGCCGGCCAGACCGATTAGGCCCAAACCTATGATGTTGACGAAGGTGCAGGGTTCGGGAACCACCGAGAATTTCAGGTTGGGGCCCATCAGGACAGTGCGTCCATCCCCGATGATGGTGTAGGGGTCGGGAAAGCCAAAGCCACCGTATTCCCAAGGGCCGTGCGCACCAACGATCGTGATCGCCGGATTGACGGAGAATCCGCTGACATCCATTTCCTTATAGGGAATCGAGCTGTGGGGATCGTTGGGGATTTCCACATCCCACACGCTTGGGTCGTACCCGTTATCGAAACCGGAGATCACGTAAGTCGTCCCAGAGGTGAGTGTGGGGGGAGTACCCAGCGGAGCAAATCGGAAGTGGCCATCGAGGGGGTCACCGGTGACCACGACCACCGAATCAATCAGAGCCTCGTCTGAAAGCCGCCAGATTCCGACCTCATGGGATGCGGCCAGCCCGTCGAGCCCGAAGTCCTGATAGCCAAGCTCCGTCACCACGATGGGATTGTCACCGACCGTGAACTCCCAGCCCATCATCCGAGGCTTTTTATCGGCGTGTCCCGCCGAACCGGTTGCCGTGAACGAGATTCCGACCTCGTCGGCCGCGAGATCCGGAACCAGCAGTGACAGTAGGACAAAGAGTATCGCCAAAGGAACCAGGGTGTGGGAAGGCTTCGTCATTGCTCTTCTCCTTCTTTCTCGTTCGGTCTGATCAGGATCGATTGCGTTGGTCTAGCCGCACCGAAACAATACGGAAGTGATAGGAATTCCTATCCGCATTGGGGGACCGAACCGAACGGCCCGTTGGCGATTATGGGCAGGATGGCGAGGCTAGTCAAGCATTTATCGGGAGATTTCCCACTTTTTTCTTGGCGCGATGCCGTGAAAGGAGGGGTGCCCACATCGACCGGGGGGTTGGTCTGGGTTTCGGCCATCAGACGGTGGAATTCCCGCTGGGCTATGTCACCCGATCCGCAAACGCCGGGCACAAGTGCCGGGGCTAAACGGGGTCACTGGGCGGCGGCATCACTTCCCCACTTCAATCACCACGCCGCCGATCTTCCCGCCGAACGGATTAGAATCGGTATACGGCCCAACAAAACCGCCTTCGTCGCGGCCGACTTCCAGGCCGTCGATGGGCATGTCGGTCAGCAGGCCGAGGATCTTGGCCGAGGCGACCAGGCGGCCGTCGGCGGTGATCGTCAACATGCGATCGGCGGATAGCGCCGCGGTGATGGTCTTCGTATCCGGCGGCAGCGGCTTCTGGGCGACGACCGCCGTCAACTCGCTCGACCGGCGAATGGCCACGGCCGGGCGGCCTTCGGTCATGTAGAGCGAATACCCGTGAGCCGAACCACCTTGGGCAACGAGCACGCCGTCCGCAGCCGGTTTGTCGATGGTCACGGTGATGGAGAAGGCCTTGCCCTTGACGTAAGGCGCGGCGTTTTGCGACAGCACGGCCCCGGCCTTCAACTCGAACCGCTTTTTCTTACTGAAGCCGTCGCCCGGCTCTTGCCCATACTGCGGTTTCCAGATCCAGGGGATCGCATGGGCCCGGCGTGCCCAGGTTTCCCATTGGGCGATCATTTCGGCCAGCCGCTCGGGTTGCTGATCGGCCAGATCGTGCATTTCGGTGCGGTCGGCTTCCATGTCGTACAGTTCCCACGGGCCGGCGGAGCCCTTGGCCACCAGCTTCCATTTCCCCTTTCGCATCGCCCGATTTCCCTCGTGTTCCCAATAGATGGCCTCGCGATCGATCGTCTCACCGGTGAAGGCGGGCGCCAGGCTGCGGCCTTCCAGCGGATGCACGTCGTGCCCATTGCGGCGGATCGGATATTTCGCTTCGGCCAGATCGACACAGGTGGCCATCAAATCGATGAGGTGGCCCGGCTGACTTTCGAGTTCTCCCCGGCGGGTGATCTTGGCCGGCCAGTGGGCAATCAGCGGCGTCGAGATGCCCCCTTCATGCACATAGTGTTTATACTCCCG
>JABMRP010000905.1 GCA_013202535.1 Planctomycetota bacterium | reverse complement strand
CCCATGGCGGTGGCCGCGAGGAAATGGTAGGGGTTGATTTCCAGGGCCTGATGGCAATCGCGGATGGCCTCGACGAACTGCCCCAGATTGAAATGGGCGACCGCGCGTTGCTTCCACGCCTCGGCAAACCAGGGCGCGTCTTCAATGAGTTCGGCGCACCGGTCGATGGCTTCCTCGAAATGTTGCGCGGCATTGAGCCGGATGATGATGCTCAGTTGCTGTCGCTGGCGGTCGTTTCCAGCGCGTGTCCAGAGCGAGCGGATGCCATTCTCCGCCAGCAATCGGACGGTTCGATCCTCGTCGTTCAGCGCCCGTCCCATGACGTGATTCGACTGGTACTCGCCGAGGAATCCCAGCGCCAGGACCGCGGCGCGGCGCATCTCGGGCTGGGGATGCTTGACCAGGCGCTCAAGCGTTCCCGCCGTGTATAGCCGAGAAATCTTGCTGATGAAGCTGGCCGAATCCTGGTTATCCAAGTATTGTTGATAGAGGGGGGCCAGGACCGGTGATTGGGGACGATTATCGTTCACGCTGATTGCTCCGAAACGGATGCGTGGCAATGCAAGGGGGCATCGGGCTTCCGTTTCACCGACACGAACCACAGTCTCGATTGTAATCGGACACGCCCAAAGTAGCCAACGAAAACACGGGCGTGTTGGCTCGATTTCCTCTGGCGGTGGGGACGATTTTGAGGGATAATCTGGTTAGATGGGGAATTTCATGCACATACGTTTTCTCTGGCGTCTTTGGTGGTTCTGGACGGGATTGTCGCTGATCGCGATGGCCGCTCCCGCCGACCGATTGCCGACCGCCGGCGCGGCGGAACCTTGGCTCACCGGGACGACGCTCCACAAGCGGCTTTCGCAAGAAATCGGGCCGGGTAGTTGGTCCGGGATTCCGTTGCGCGACGCGCTCACCGAAGTCTCCCGAAAGCACCGCGTGGCCGTTCTGCTCGATCGGCGCGTCGACCCGGGGCAGCCGCTGAAGATGTCCCATGGGAGCATCTCGTTGCGAGAACTGTTGGCTCGGATCGCCGACGCCCGAGGACTCCACGTCAGTATGCTCGGATCGGTCGCTTGCTTCGGGCCGCCGGAGTTCACGACCCGGATGCGCACATTGGCCGAATTGCGGCGCCAGGACGTGTCGAAACTGCCCGCCCCGCTCCGCGACAGCCTGGCGGCCAGGAAGTCGATGCGATGGGATGATTTTACGACGCCGGCCGAGTTGCTGGGGCGTATCGCCGAGGAAGGCGGCTTTACGTTGGCCGGTCTGGACCGTGTTCCGCACGATCTTTGGGCGGGGGCCGAATTGCCGCCGATCAGCCCGATCGATCGGCTCACGTGGATCGCCGGTCAGTTCGATCTTACCTTTGCCGTCGACCCCCAGAGCAACACGGTCTCCTTGACTCCCATCCCCCAGGACGTGTCGATGGTGCGCAGTTACCCGGGCGGCAGCAAGCCGGAAGAAAAGGCCCAACAGGTAGCGGCTTTGTTGCCCGACTGCGAGGTCAAGCTCTCCGGCGGGAAGGTCTGGGTTAAGGGGCGACTGGAAGATCACGAGCGGCTGGCGGCCGCCAGCCGGCCGACTACCCGTCCCGTGCGTCCGCGCCCCGGCACGGAAATCCGGATTGCCGAATACAACGTCAAGAACCATCACCTGGGCGACGTCCTGGAAAATCTGGCCAAACAGTTACAGGTCGAACTGACCATCGACCGGGCGGCCTTCGCCCAGGCCGGCATCTCGCTCGACCAACTGGTCACCGTCACGGTCAAGGACGCGTCGATCGAAGGACTCCTTCGCCAAGTCGCCGAACAAGGCGGAGCCACCGTTCGCCGCCGCGGCCTGGGGTTCGAGGTGGTTCCGGCGCCATGACTGGAGTGATGATGAGAGACAATACCGACATCGCATTGCCAAGTTTCAAGCCCTGGGTGCTTGCTCTCGCAGGTGCCATCCCCCTCTGTCTGCTCGGCTACTGGTTTATCCGAATAGACTGCCCGATCGCCGTCCCCGGGTACTCGGCCGGAGGCGGTCTTCTCTTTTGCCTCGGTCTTATTTGTTTCTTCGCGGGTCCTGCCGTGGCTCTCGTCGGCGTTGCCGGAGTTGCGGATGTATACTTCGAACGAAGGAAAGAGAGGCGACAGAACGATTGAATCGACGGTATTGTCGCATTCGCGCCGAACAAGGCGGAGCCACCGTTCAGGCCTACCACAAAGGCACGAAGGACACAAAGGCAAGCAGTGCGTGACCGGAGAACCGATCCGCACGCGTCAGAGTTCCTGGACCAGCGAGGCGAATGACTCAATGAAGACCGTAGCGACGCATCTTGTAGTGGAGGGTACGGACGCTGATATCGAGTCGCTTGGCGGTACGTTCGCGATGGTTGTCACACTCAGCCAATGCGGCGACGATCACCTGCCTTTCCGTAGCTTCCACGGCCGCCTCCAGCGTCTTCTCGATTTGCCGAGGGTGCGTCCGCATTTCATTTGGGAGGTCTTCGGCATGGATCACGTCACCGTCCACGGTAACGACGAGACGTTCCACCAGATTGCGGATCTGTCGGATGTTGCCCGGCCAGCTATGGCTCGCAAGGACTTGCATCGCTTCGTTCGCAAATCGCTTAATGTGGCGTTGGTGGCGCTGGCATAAATGCCGGGCAAAATGTTCGACAAGCAAAGGTATGTCTTCACGGCGCTCGCGCAGGGACGGGATTTGCAGGGGGATGACGTCGAGTCGATAGTATAGATCCTCCCGAAACTTGCCGGCGTGTACCAGATCCCGAATATCGCTATTGGTCGCCGCAACAATGCGAACATCGCAGGAGATCAACTCGTTTCCGCCGAGACGCCGGAACTCCTGATGCTCGATTACGCGAAGCAAGTCGACCTGGCTCTTAGCCGACGTCTCCGTAATTTCATCGAGGAATAGCGTGCCGCCGTTAGCCGCCTCGAAATGGCCAATTTTTCGGCTGCGGGCGTCGGTAAAGGCCCCTTTCTCGTGGCCAAACAATTCGCTTTCGAGCAGCGTCTCGGGAAGCGCTCCCAGATGGACCGTGACGAACGGGCGTTGCTGTCGCGGACTGAAACGATGGATCGCCCTGGCGGTCAGTTCCTTACCGGTGCCGCTCTCCCCGTGAATCAGAACGGTAGCGTCGGTTTCAGCCACCTGGCGAATCTGGCGAAGGAGCTCTCGCGTGGCTGCACAATTGCCGATGATTTCAAGATCCTCGCCCGTTCCCGCAAGGCGATCGCGAAGTTGCCGGTTTTCCAATACGAGACGGCGATGTTCCGCGGCCTTCCGGACCTGTAGGCGGATGAGGTTCAAGTCCACCGGCTTGGTGACGAAGTCATAGGCACCAAGCCGCATGGCCTCCACGGCCATGTCGATTGTGTCGTACGCGGTAATCACGATTACCAAGGTCTCCGGGCGTCTGTCGCGAAACATCTTCAGAAGGTGAAGGCCATCCAGCTTCCCCGGCAGCCGAACATCGGTAATGACGATTTGGTGCCCGGCATTTTCAAACTTCTGCAACGCCTCGGTCCCGTCCTTTGCCGTCTCAACCGACGTCTCGTCGCCGCGGAGGCCCTTGGCCAAGCCCGCCCGCACGTTCGGCTCGTCATCAACAACCAGAATCCGAATCCCGTTTGTATTCATGAGACCGGTTCCGCTGGCAGAGAAAGGCGAAAAGTGGTGCCGTTTGGCCCCGTGTCAAAGTCAAGCTGGCCGGAATGCTGTTGGATGATTTTCTCGCACACGGCAAGTCCCATCCCCGAGCCTTCGCTCTTGGTCGTAAAATACGGGTCGAAAATCCGGGGCTGGACTTTCTCCGGGATACCGGGACCCGTGTCCGTGATTTCAATCCACGCCGTATCCTCATCGTGGCCCAGATGGATTTTCAACTGTCCGCCGGTAGGCATTTCTTCAAGTGCGTTGAGGATGATATTCAAGAGGACTTGCTCTAATTTGGCAACATCAACGGAGACTGGCGGGAGTTCGCCTGTAGGTGTCGCTACTGCGATCTGAACATTTTGGCCTTCGGCCTGCGGCCGGACAAGGCGCACGGTCCGCCGCACAATCTGGGCGATGCCGGTCACCGAGCGGTTGAGTGTGTCAAGCGTGGCAAAATCCTGAAAACTCTCCAAAACTCCACTGATTCGCCTCATCTCTGTTTTCAATACGCCAAGATCCTCGGTAACTTCCGCGTCCGATTCGCCCTGCAAGTGCTCTTCGAGTAGTTGAACGTGGAGAGACAAGGCGCTCAGAGGGTTCTTGATCTCATGCTGCAAGCCGGCGGCAAGTGATCCCAGTCCGAGGAAACGTTCCATTCGCCGGATACGTTCTCCCACCAGTATGCGGTCCGTTATGTCGCGTACATACAACGCGGTCCCAAAGACTCTCTTGTCAGTATCGACCAGCAAATGGCAGTCAATTCGTAGCCGATGCTTCCGTGGGCCCCGTACGACGGAGTACTCGCAATCACGGACGGGGTTATTCGATTGCAGGACTTGGTGACTGAGTCGATCCAGGGACACCTCGTTCGTGCTGATGTCTGTCAGTGGTTGCCCAACGCATTCCGAGCCAATGTGCAGCAGTGTGTATGCGGCTGGATTCATGCTCGTAATCAGACCGTGACAGTCGGTCGTCACGACCGCACGGTCCATGCTGGCGAATATGTTCCAGGAGAGATTCTTGACTTCATGCAAACTCTTCTGGCTCGCCAGATATGCGAGGAAAACCCGCAGTAAAGCAATGGCAGCCACGACCAGGACGGCGAGCACCAGGATCGAGAACACTAGTTGTATTCGCAATTCAGCCGGCAAAGCACTTACCCGAGTGTTAACGGAGCCGGATTCGTCACGGAGTAGTTCGGCAATGGCCTGTTGTTCCTTGCGCACTTCGAAAACCAGCCAAACCGTCATGGCTACCGCCAACACAACGGCCACCAACACGCCGATCATCGCCAATAACATCGCCCGCCGGGGGGCCCTGGAACGATCACGAAACATACGGCCAATCTCCATCGTCCAAGACGATAGCGTATTCCACAACGAATCGGGTGAGGCTCAAAGTCGACGCGGAAGAAAAGAAAGGCCTACCGCTCCTTGGGCTCCAATACACCCTTGATTCTCTCCTCGGACTGCTTCTCGACAAGCAGCATCTTGTTGGCCTTGGCCCGCTGGATCATCTCCATGAGTTTATGAATCTCGGTGGGCTTTTCCAGGAAATCCATTGCGCCGAGCTCAATGGCCTCGCTGCCCTTCTGAACGGTGGCGTAACCCGTCAACAAAATCACTTGCAGGTCGGCGTTCATCTCCAGCAGACGCTTCAGCGTGTCAATCCCATCCATCTCCGGCATGGCAAGATCAAGGATAATCGCATCGTACGATGCATCCTTCGCCTTCTGGACGGCCTCACTTCCGCTTGCCGCGGTATCGACGTCGACACCTCTGGACACCATTCGTTCCGAGAGTATTTGCGTGAATTCTCGTTCATCATCCACCAGCAACACTTTCTCATTTGCCATAACCAATCCTCCGTTATGATTGCACCGCGTTGCGGATCTTCTCGACCAGTGTGTCGATGTCGATTGGCTTCATAAGATAGTCGGAAGCTCCCTCTTTCATCCCTCTTTCAGCATCGGCGGCGGAGCCGTGACCGGTAAGCAGGATGACCGGGAGATCCAGGTGTTGGCGCTTGATCTCCGCCATCACTTGCAGGCCGCCGATTCCGGGCATTTTGACGTCGAGGACGAGCACGTCGAAATCTCCCTCGCTTACGCGTTTCAGTGCGTCGATCCCGCTAGTGGCCGCCTCAACCTGAAAGTCGCGAAGTCCGAGACGTTCCACCATGGTGGAAGTCAAGTCCTCTTCATCGTCAACGAGCAGTATCTTAAGCTGTTTCATCGATTATCTCCGCATCGCAATAGGCAGCAGCACGGTGAAGGTGGTGCCTTCGCCGACCGTGCTCTGAACGGCTATCCGGCCTTCCAGGTTCTCGACAATGCCATACGTTATGGAAAGGCCCAGTCCGGTACCGTACTCGCCCTTGGTGCTGAAGAAGGGTTCAAAGATATGGTCAATGTGCTCCTCGGGGATTCCGACGCCGTTGTCATGGATCCTGACCGTGACCATGTTTTCGTCCACCGCCTCCACGGAAATGTCGACCTGCCCTCCCTCGGCAACCGCGGCAAAAGCGTTGCTCAAGATATTCAGGAACACTTGCTGGAGTTGCCCAAGGTCACTCTCGACCATTGGCAGATCCTCCGGGACGTCGAAGTTGACGGCTATCCTGCGGTACTCCGTCTCTTTGCCGAAAAAACTCAATATTTCCTCAAGAAGAGGCCCGAGCGCGAAACGTTCGATCGCAGGATCCATCCTCTTGGCAAAGCCCAGCAGGCGGTGGGTGATGCTGCTGCATCTCACCACGGATCGGATGACCTTCTCAGCCATTCTCAGGAGCCGATCCCTTTCGAGTGGTTTATCGTCGATGGAAACCAGATCCTTGAGCAGGCCGGCGTTCTCATTGATAATGGCCAAAGGATTGTTTATCTCGTGGGCCACGCCCGCCGCCATCCTGCCGATGGAAGCCATCTTGTTGGTGTATGCAATCGCATGAAGGGTGTTGTCGTGCCTGTGATCCGCGTCCCGGATGCGGTTAACCAGGGCCGTCGAACTCCAGAGTATGACGACCACGATAAGAACAATACTCGTACCTAAAAACCAGAGGATATTGCTTCGAACGAGCAACCAGCTTTCCATAACGTGTTCCGGATGCTTCAGGACAACGAAGATGAATGGCGAGTGTTCGATATAGGCATACGCGAGAATTCCGGGCTCTCCCTTCTCGCCGGCTGTTTCCAGTACTTCCGTTCTTGACGAGAAGGGCGGAACTGCCATGGGGCACTGGTCCAAGACCGCCCCATTGTGACGCGACGCGGTCTGCAACACACCTTTCCGGTTGATGAGGAAGACATCGCTCGACGGTTTGAGGTCAAGTGAGGAAATGTACGAGTTGAGTACTTCCGCGTCGATGGTCGCTCTAACGATGTAGAAGTTCCCGTTCTCGATGTCGTGCTGCCGGACGGCGACCACGAAGTGGGGCAAGTTGCGGTAGCCGCGGAAGACGTCGCTTACGTGGATCCCTCGAACACAGACCTCCTCGAACCAGTCTTGTTCCTTGTAGTTCAGCCCCTCCAGTTCATAAGGTCCCGCGTAGGATCGCTGATTCCCGTCTGAGTCAATCACCCCCAGATCGACGAAACCACCGAACGACTCTTTCATGTCCATGAGCGTGCGGCTGAGTTTCTCCCGATCGCATAGGTCCTCATACGATTCACGTCGGGCCACATAGGTCAGCGCCGCCCGACGCTCCTCAAGGAAATCATCCATGAATCGTCTCGAGATGGACGCGAGCCGGGAAATCGGATGAATCACCTCCTCCCGGAGTGCTTTTCTGTACTGGTAGAAGTTCACCCAGGTGAAAATCACCAGGGGCGTCAACGACACGAAGGCCGTGACGCAGACGGAATACAACCAGAGCCGGCGATAGTGGGCATGAAACCCTCCCTTCGGATCGCGCTCACTGCGCGAGACAGGAATCGGTTTGCTCGGCGAATCTGTATTCATCGGCGATGCCTATCACGCATGAATTCACGGTGTGAGGCTGATTTCTTGCGCCTCGATCTGGACTTGTTGCACGCCTGGAACAGCCTTGGCAAGTTTCTCAATGCGCCATTCCTCTCGAAGTTGTGAACTCTTGATCTTCACGCGGACAACTCCGTTCTCCGCGGATACTTCGACTTCCGGCTTCCGGTCGATCAAAGCGGCTTTCACCCTTGCGGCAACCGTCAGGTTGTCCATCGCCTGTTGCGATTGGGGGGTTGCGTGAAAGTGTTCCAGGGCAACCGTGTGGCAAATCAAGTCCGCCGCCTCGTCGCCGGTAAGCTTCTTGATATGGAGGACGAGATCGTACGAAGAGGGATCCCAAGTGTCGATTCCAAAAGCGTAGCGGCTCCATTTTCTTCGTTCGTCGTCATCGCTGCTCAGGATCCGTAACGCCTCTCTCGCCGAGATCCCCTCGCGCTTCATTTCAAGTTTAACACGATCTTCCATCTCGGCAATGATCCGGACCTTGAGCACGTGCGGGATATTCTTGACGAAGAAGTGGCCGGCCAGGCCGTGGTATACCACGTTGTCCCTCTGGAAATGCTCCATGAGAGCAGCCTGAAAGTAGGCGAGAAACCGCAATTTCCCTCCCGTGAAACGTTCCAGAATGGATGGGGCGTATTGAATGGCCCGGACCAATTTGATTTCCGGCACATTGTACTCGTCACAGGCTTCAATGATGACGTCGCGGGAGAGGCATTCGTAGCCCAGCCTTTGAGCGACCTTCTCAGCCACCTCCTTTCCTCTGCTGTACGATCCTCTGGAAATTGTGATGATAGACATTATTCACCTTCCTTTGCGCGATTCACGCGGGGCTTCTTCTGTTTCGCCTTCACTTCTTCGTAGGCTTCCCGCATGGTACGAGAAAGCTTCTCGATATCGACCGGCTTTTGCAGGTAGGCAAATGCGCCCAGTTTCATACACGTCTCCTCGTCCTTCTTGGAACCGTGGCCGGTGAGCACGATCACCTCGACGTGCCGGTGCGTCTGCTTGATTTCTCGGAGGACTTCGATCCCATTCACGCCGGGCATTCGAAGATCCAACACCATCACTTCCGGCTCTTCTTCCCGGACCAGAGACAGGGCCTGCTCGCCGCTGTAGACAACGGTCGAGCCCATGTCTCGCATTTCGAGTCGTTCCGACAACGTTTCCACGAACTCCTTCTCGTCGTCCACCAAGAGGACCTTACTGGGCAACTCCGGGTTGAACTGCCGGTAGACTCCCGGTTGGTAAAACCCCGGCCCGACCTTGGTCTCGACGTCCTTTACTCCTTCGACGTCCTGGGCGATGCGCTTCAACTCCCCTTCCAAGCGGGAGAGCAAGACGGTGTGCTTGTTTATTACCAATGTCACGTTGCCGCCTCTGGCGGAGACGGCAACGTCATGCCCCCTTGTGCCCAGCATGACTTCCACTTGCGCTGCAAGAATGAAATCATCCACCGCCCGCAGGGAGTCTTCCGTGGGCACGAGTGCGCCGCTATGGGCATTGCGACAGACCAGCTTCACGGCTTCGTCGACTTCTACCCGATTGGTCGGTATGAATACATCGTAGATGTCCGAATCCCAAGGAGATTTCCCCAAGACGAAGTCGGTCCACCGCGTGCTCATTTCATCACTCTCTTGGATGGTCCTCCGCGCCTCCTTCTCGGAGACGCCGAGTGTTTGCATGGCCAAGTCGCAGCGATACCCGATGTCTGCGATGATGCAGACGCTCAGTACATGAGACAGGTCGGCTGGAACGAGTTGGCCACAGAAGCCCGAGAGAACAATTCGATCTCTCTTCATGGTTTCCGCAACCACCAGTTTCAGGCAGCTCGCATGTCGTTCTCTTTCGTGCGTAAAACGGTTGAAGATGGACAATCCGCCGGCAAGCGTTCGCATGAGCTTGTTCTCTGCGATGCCAAAACGCTTGGACGCCTCATGGATGACGTATGCATCGTCAAGCAATTCGCAACCGAGCGCCTCGACGACTCCTCCGGTGATTTCATCACCACGGCAATAGGTACCGCTAAACACCGTAACTACGGACATCCGTCTCTCCTCAGTCTCCACCACATTCTTCAAGGATATAGACCACCTCTAAAGGGCATCGCTTCTCTTCCGATCCCTGATGGGCCGCGCCCCAAATCGTCCTGATAGCCGTGGGCTGGCTCGGAAAGATGTTTTCCTCGCCGATCTTCTCGTAAAGATGTGTCCGCTTCATTAGCGCGAGAACATTCTCCTTAATGCCGCTCATCGAGAACTCGATGCCCGCGGCTCTCACGTTGTCCACGGCCAAGGCCAGCGCGTCTTCACCAGATGCATCCATGTCGTTGATGCCGTTGGCAACCAGGAGGATGTGCCGAAGCTCCGGAAGTGTCGTGACTCTTTCGTTAACCAGATCTTCAAAGTAACTTGCATTGGCGAAGAACAGACTCGCATCAAAACGAATCATGGAAATGTGAATACACTCTCTGAGTCCCCAGTATTCCGCGTCGCGAAACGTGCCGTCCGCACTGAGCGATAGACGGGCGACGTTAGGCTTCATACCTTTATAGAGATAGAACGTCAGGGAAAGCGCGACACCGATCATGATACCTCGGTCGAGATGCGGCGCAAAGGCCAGCGTGGCAACAAACGATATGATTTGAATGCCACCGTCGATCCGGTGGGTCTGCCACGTGTGAACGAAACTGGTGACACTTACCAGGCCGATCACGGCCATCATGATGATCGCTGCCAGGGTTGCCTGGGGAAGATGGTACAGCAAGGGTGTGAACAGGAGAAGGGTGACCGCGACCGCGATGCTCGTGATGACACTCGATAACCCCGACACCGCGCCGGACTGCAAATTGACGGCGGACCGGGAAAACGAGCCGGAGGTGGGGTAGCTCTGACCGATCGAGCCCACGATATTCGCCAGCCCTTGCCCAATCAACTCCTGGTTGGGGTCGAGCACCTGCCCGGTCTTCGCGGCCATGGCTTTTGCAATCGAGATTGCTTCCATGAAACCAAGCAACGAGATAATCACCGCCGACGGCAACAAGGCGAGAAACTCTTGTATGCTGAACTTTGGCATGGCCAGCGTGGGAAGCCCCCCGGGAATGGCCCCGACGACCGCGCCACCGGACGTCATGGTAACCGAGCCGTTATCAAAAGCCCCGTTGCCCACGGCCAGACGCCACGTCCGGCCGTCGCCGCGGTCATCCGCGAGTTCATCGGCGGCAAGATGGAATCGCAGGGACTCGTCAGGTTCCACGACGCCCGTAAACAGGAATGATCGCAACTCATGCCGGTAAGAACAAGTCAAGGCCTTAGTCTTATAGATCTGGATATTCGCCGCATCCACCTCGTGCTTGACGTGAAGGTACTCAAGAGAGTCATCTCCCGCACTTCTCTTGATCGCCGCCAACTCATGATTCATCGCCGTTCGCGTGGCCGAAAGCTCCTCCATCTTGACCGTCGAATCATTGTAGCTTTGGACTAACTCTCGAACTTCAGGAGAAATAATGGACGAAAGCGGAACATGATGCCTTTGCTCGAATTCGGTTGCCCAAGCGATCACGGAAGTCACAACGACGGCCACCAGAACATAGGGAATCCTGGGGTAGGTCCGTTTCAGGCCGTACATGATCATCAGCGCCAGGATACTCATGCCAAGAGTCGGCCAGTGAGTATAGTGCCATGCCGCGACGATTACGCGGCCGATCGTCTCGTAGTGGTGCTCGGCCTTGTCCACGTGGACGCCGAAGAACTTGGACAGTTGAGAGGTGGCAATGATGATCGCCGCGGCGTTGGTGAATCCACTGACGACGGGGTGGGAGAGGAAGTTCACGACCACTCCCAGCCTCAACACGCCCAAGGCAAACTGAAATACTCCGACCGTCAAGGCGAGCGTGATTGCATAAGCGATGTAGCCGGAGCTGCCGGCCGTCGCGAGCGGTTCCAGCGAGGCCGCCGTGATGAGGGAGACCACCGCAACCGGTCCGGTGGCCAGTTGCCGACTGCAGCCGAACAAAGCTGCGACCATTGGCGGAAAGAAAGAGGCGTAAAGGCCATAGTATGGAGGGAGTCCCGCGAGTTGGGCATAGGCCATGGATTGCGGAATCAGGACCAATGCCACCGTCACTCCGGAGACAAGGTCTGCCCTGAGGTCCGCCTTCCGGTAGTCTTTGAACCAGCCAAGAAATGGGAGAATCCGATTCATTGGTTATGCGCAAGGCCGCGAAGCCATTCGCTCCTTATGATCGTTCCGCCGGGCTCGGGTCCAGCCCCAATCCCAATAAGCAGGTATGTGCGGTCCGAGATGTATGCGGGAATGAAATGCCCATCGCTCAAGGTACATTCGGACTCTTCCTTGGCCTCAAATAGAAGAACAACACTCAACATGCCGAGGTTCTTGAAGTGCCTTGTGGATGTGCCGACCGCAACGATGATGTCGCGGCCGGAACCGCCTGCCGAAACAAAAGCACGCTAATCCCGGCTTGGCCGCTCACGGTCGTGAGCCGGAAGCCCGGGTATACTCAACTTCCACCAACTCTTTACCGGCTCAGGGTGTGTCCGGTGCGTGTATCCACCAAAAGCGATGACGACGATGCGAAAGCACCCGCACGGGATTGTGGTCGGCCACGCACCTCCGGCACCTTGGAAAACGGCGTCCATGAGTTCGACGGCGTTGCCGTGCGGGAGAGCGACGACTGCAATCGGGATCGCCTCTTTGGCGACGCAGTCGTCAATCGCTTGCCGGACTTTGCCTTCCTCTCGCACATAGGCTTCCGCGAGCATGGCGACCTGTGGGTCTCGGATATCAAGTAAGCAGACAACCGGATCTTCTACTCCATCATCCAGTGCCTGTTCGTAGGCCACCTCGGCGTCGTTTGCATTCGATTGTAGGAGCCCCATGCGGGTTTTCACCATTTCCGACACGATGAGCTTCATTTGCTTCGTCCTGCTCATATGTGCTGTCGTACGGTGTTTCACTCCAATGCCCGACAATTTGAACAAGCCCGGCGATCTTCCGCACAAAGAACCCCCCTGGGTGGCCGGCATGGATGTGCAACTTTTTGCAGATCCACGCAATTTCCTGCACAGCCCGGTTCTCCCTCGTGCTTCTGTCGCACCGGAATTGTCTCCACCACGGCGTAGGACTACCGTCTTACCGGCCCGATCATAAATCGACGCAGCTTCACGGCCTCCGCGTACCTGATCACGTTGCCGGTTGAAAGAGCACATTCCGTGCCGTAGTCAAACCTGGGAAAGCCCCGAAGAACCAAAACAACCAGTCGGCCGGCGCGATCGGGGTGGCGCCGGCAAGGATCGCCGCGGGCCGCATGAAGATCGAACCTGGGATGCGCGCGAACAGCACGCGGTTGCCAGCCATATTGAGGGGTGATACACTCTTGGGCGCCCACCGGGTCGTTCTGTGATTTGCCGGGGCACCCCAGCGTAATCATGGCATAGCCACCAATGAACAAGCCGTACATTTGCCGACTGCTGGGAATCATCACCCTGCTGATCGGCGGCTCGATGGTGATGAGCTTGCCCTGGACCATACCGATCTTCGGTCAGGTGGCGAAGTTCTGGCGGGCTCAGTAGTGAAGTCAAGTGGACCGGCAGGGTCACGGTCCAGAGCATGGGGACGAGGTCTCACCCTGGGAGCCCACAAAAAAAGCCCCCGGGCGCAAGCCGGGGGCTCTTGTATAGCGTCTCTTTTTTCGCGCAGGCTCAGCAGCCGTGCTTTTCGAGCTTCTCGCGCAGGGTGTCGGCGGTGAACGGCTTGACCAGATAATCGGAGCATCCGGCCTGAATGGCCGCCATGACACGGCCTTTTTCCGCCTCCGTGGTCACCATGATGATCGGCACTTTGGCGTCTAGCGCGCGAATCTCTTGAACCACTTCCAGGCCCGTTTTTCCGGGCATGTTCCAATCGGTCAGCACGAGGTCGAACTCGCCGGGCGTGAAGGCGGCGACCGCCTCGGTGCCGTCGGCGGCTTCCACCGTGTCGGAAACACCAACCGCCTGGAGAGACCGCGAAATGATCTTCCGCATCGTACTGGAATCGTCGGCGACGAGAACTTTGGTCATGACTTCCCTTTAACTTGCTTGCTAGGGTCTTGAAGGATCGATTTCAGTAAGCCGGCGCTTATCGGCCCTGGCTTTCCGGCGGCTCAACTCCGCCGCACAAAGATAGGTCGGCCCGCGAAAGAGTCAAACGAAGAGCCGCGTTCGACGCCGCCGACATACCACGGCCCATGGACCGTCGCCGATTGGCCGTTGCCCCCGGCCTCGCTTTCCTTTCAGGCGGCGCAATCCTCGTGACCGTTCGATTTGCCATCACCGCCACAAGGAGGCCCCCCGGATTAGCTAGAGGGGAGACCCTGCGTAAACGAGACGGCTCTTGCGCAAACACGAAACCGTAACCTATAGTTTGCGTGAGGATCGCTGGGCTGGCCCGGTTCCCGTTCTCGCAAGCCACGGATCGGCGCGGCGATAGCGTCGGACGTGGATACGCGGCCAACGAAGATCGAGAACACACACATGAAGCCACCACTGCCCGAAGTCATCAAACCCTTGCCACCGGTTTGCCCGGCCGAACAGGTATCGGACGCGGAACTGAAGAAATACGCCGAGTTGATTTATGCTCGAACGGGTATTCGAGTATCGCCGCAGAAGAAGACCCTGTTGTCGAATCGGGTGCGCCGGCGGCTCCGCAAGACGGGAATCAAGGGGTTTGAAGAGTACTTCGCTCACCTCAAGAAACTCACGCCCGCGGATCCCGAGTGGGATGCGTTTCTTCAGGAAATCACGACCCACGAAACGTACCTCTTTCGCGACGAATCGCACTGGACCTGGTTTCGCACGCAGTTCCTTGCCCAGTGTGCTTCCGAAGCCCGAGCGGGACGCGGGACGCGGAAACTGCGAATTTGGTCGGCGGCCTGCAGCACGGGCGACGAACCGGCGACCATCGCCTGTTGCATCGCCGATGCGTTTTCCGCTTGCTCGCCATGGGACGTGACCATTCTGGGAACCGACATCGGCGTGGGAGCGCTCGAACAAGCCAAGTCGGCCGTTTTCGGAGAACGGGCCATGCGGCTGGTCCCCCGCGATTACTCCCGCCGGTTCTTCCAGCAGGCCAAGGACGCCCGCATCTGGCAGGCCAGGCCGGTGATTACCGACATGCTCCGATTTCGCCAGCACAACCTGATGCACGCCATGCGCGACGGGCCGTTCGACGTCGTCTTTCTCAAGAACGTGTTGATCTACTTTGATACGGATTCGAAACGCGCGGTCCTGGAGAACGTGCGCCGAGCGATTCGCCCGGGAGGACTACTGGTCGCCGGCGCCGCGGAAGGCGTTTCCGATCTGGTCCGGGATTTCCATCGCCTCCAACCGTGGCTCTATCGCCGCCCCGAATGATCTCTGGAGTGAATAATGAGTGACAAGGAAGCGCCGGTTCGAGACGAGTTCTTCGAGAGCTTGCTGGGCGATTTTCTCGACGAGTCGGGACAATTGCTCGACCGGCTCAACGAGGATCTCCTGCAGTTGGACGAATGGGTGCGCGCCCTGGACGACGATCACCAGCAGAGTTGCGACGAAGAACTGCTCAACGACATGTTCCGGTCCGCCCACAGCCTCAAGGGGCTCTCGGCGATGCTCGGGCTGGGTGACATCAACAACCTCACCCATCGCATCGAGAACGTCTTCGACGCCGCCAGGAAGGACGAACTGACGATCAGCGGCGACGTCGTGGAACTGATGTTCCAGGGCGTGGACCAACTGGTCAGCCTGGTCGACGTCCTCAAGGTTCCCGACGCCGAGCCGATCGAATGTCAACCGGTCATCGACGGCATCAGCCAACTGCTTCGGGAGGCCGGTGCCGAGCGGAAACAATCTTCCCAGGAAGACGCGGAACGGGCGCTGGCCGGGTCGGATGATCTGGCGGACGAGTCTCCCGAGCCGCCGGCCCAAAGCGGCCAGGATGGCCCGGGGCTGGAAGCCGGCGGTGAAGCAATGCCGCGGGTGGCCGACGCGCCGCCAGAGCCCTCGATCGCGGAAATCGATCACTTCGCCGATTTGACCGACGAGACCGGGATGGCCACCAAGTACCTCTCGATCTTCATCGACGAGGCGGACATGTCGCTGGACAGCCTGACCGAAACGTTGCTGGCGATGGAGGGGCAAGGCGGGACCGAGGCGATCGAGACGCTGCTGGTCACGTCCCACCGAATCAAAGGGTCGGCGGCCTCGGTCGGTCTGAACCGGCCGGCCAAACTGGCCCATCTGATGGAGGACCTGCTGCAGGAGATCCGCGAGACGGGCCGGGAACTTACGCCCGAGGTGACCGATGCCATGCTGCAATGCACCGACGGCTTGCGAGCCTACATCGAGGGCCTCAAGAAGGGCAATCCCGTCTCGGAAAACTTCCCCCGTCTGGCCCACGACCTGCTGACCGCGCAATCGAGCGACGCGCAATCGAGTCACGCGCAATCGAGCGACGCGCAATCGAGCGACGCGCAATCGAGTGACGCGCAATCGAGCGACGCGCAATCGAGTAACACGGCGCCGAGCACCGAGGACGCTTCGCCGGCAACGCCCGGCAAGATGGAACCGCCCGTCGGTGCCGCTGAGATCGTGCCGTCGGCAACCCTCACCGAGGCGATCCGCGAGGAAATCGGCCGGCTGGCTCCGGAAGGTCTTCCCACGCTGGCCGGAATGGTCGTCTTCCGCAAGGACCTTGCGCTGGCCGGTCTGAAAGCCCGCCTGCTTTACGAAAAACTCTCGCATTTGGGCCAGGTCTGCTATCTCAATCCTCCGGTGGAACGTCTGGAGGAGTCCGACGACGTCGAGCGACTCACGTTCGGTCTGGCCAGCGAGGAATCGGTCGACACGATCCGCCGCAACCTGCAAATCGCCGGCGTGGCCGGATTGGAGGTCACCCGGCTCGTGCGTGGACCGTCGGAGTCCGCTGCCAAGGTGAAGGCACCCGCGCCGGCTCCTTGCACCGCCACGAAGGCGGACACGCGTGTCGCCAAGCCCCGAGCCGCCGCCACCCCCGCCAAACCGGGCAAGAGCCGGCCGGCCGAACCGTCCAACAAGCCGACGGAAACCTTGCGGGTCGACATCGACCGGCTCGATCAGTTGATGAATTTGGCCGGGCAATTGGTGATCAACCGCGCCCGATTCTCCCGAATCGGCGACGCCTTGAAGAACGCCCTGGCCAGCAAGCAGTCGGCCCAGGTGCTAGGCAACGTGTTGGGCACGCTGGGCAAGATAACCGAGGAGCCGTCGGGCGGAAGCAGTCAGGCCGATCCGCACATCGAATTGGAGAACCTGCGAAGCCATGCCCGCCGAATGCAGGCCGATCTGGAAGTCGTTCGTCGCGAAATCGGAATGCTCGGCCAGGTACGCGGCTCGGTCAACGATCTGTTGGAAGGTATCCACCAACTCGACCGAGTCACCGACGGGATCCAGCAGAGCGTGATGGACACGCGCATGGTGCCCATCGGCCCGCTCTTCACCCGTTTCAAGCGGGTGGTGCGCGACATCACCCGTGGCAACGGGAAGGATATCCAACTGGTCATCCGGGGTGAGAAGACGGAACTCGACAAGCGGATGATCGACGAGTTGGGCGATCCGCTGATCCACATGGTTCGGAACTCGGCCGATCACGGCATCGAACTCCCCGACGTCCGCGAGGCGGCCGGCAAGCCGGCCCAGGGAACGGTCACCCTGGACGCGTTCCACCGGGGCAACAGCATCATCATCCAGGTCACCGACGACGGCAAGGGCCTCGATCCCGACCGGATTCTCGCCAAGGCGCTGTCCAAGGGGATCATCAGCGAAGCCGATGCCGAGAAAATGACGCCGCACGAGGTCCTCCAGTTGATCTGGGAACCGGGGCTGAGCACCGCCGAGAAGGTGACTGAAGTTTCCGGGCGCGGCATGGGAATGGGCATCGTCCGGTCGAAAATCGAAGACATCAGCGGCGCCGTCGATCTGGAAAGTGTCCTCGGCCAGGGGACGACCTTCACGATCAAACTGCCGCTGACCCTGGCGATTCTGCCCAGTCTGATGACCAAGATCGACGGCGACGTGTTCGCCATTCCCGTCGAATCGGTGGTGGAGATCGTCAACGTTCCGTCGCGCGATCTGTCCACGGTCCACGGGGTCGCAACCGCCCGGGTTCGGGGGCGCATCGTCTCGGTCGTCGAGCTGGACGAATTGTTGGCGTGGAACCGATCGGGCAAGCAGCCTCCCGAGGGCGACACCGACGAAACCACGCTGGTCATCCTCGGCGACGAGGGCCACGAAGTCGGCCTGGCGGTCGACGTGCTGCTCGGAGAAGAAGACATCGTCATCAAGTCGATGGCCGAAAACTACCGCAACGTCGCGGGAATTGCCGGCGCGAGTATTCTCGGCGACGGGCGCGTTTCGCTGATCCTCGACGTCGGCGCCCTGATCGAGATGTCTTCCAAAGCGTATACACCTACCGCGGTATCCTAGGAGATTGATTCATGCCCGATTCCATGACCGTAGCCGATCCACGGGTCGAAGTGCTCCAGGCACTGTTCGCGTCGGCCACGCACGACGCGTCGACAGCCATGTGCCGTTGGACCGACGGTCTGATTACGCTCACCCTGGACGAGGTTCGCGAGATTCCGTTGGAGACCGTTTGCGAGGAATTGAACCTCGGTGACGAACTCTTGACGATGGTCGTCTTGAGCCTTGAGGGGGAAGTCGGCGGCGAGATGATTCTCACCTTCGACGAGTCCAACGGCAGGCAACTCGCGGCCTCCCTGTTGGGACGCCCGGCGGATGATTCACCCGAGTGGAGCGACCTGGAGAAGTCGGCCCTGACCGAGACGGGCAACATTCTCGGGTGCGCCTACATGAACGCCCTGACGCGGCTGATCGACTCGGAGTTGGTCCCTTCGCCACCCTACTTCATTCAGGACTTCGGGGCCAGCGTTCTTCAGCAGGCGCTCATGGCACAGGCCATGACGTGCGATCAGGTGGTGATCTGCCGCACCGGATTCCACCGCCGTGGCGAAGAGCTCAATTGGCGCGTTATTTTCGTTCCCACGACCGCGATGCGAACGGCCATGATTGGAGCGTTGCACTCGGCACCGTGACCCACTCCAGAAACGATGAATCCACTTCAAAGGGAACCCGTGTCATGGCTTCCATCACTGCCCTGAGAACCACGCAAGACGCGACCGTCGGCATGGGAGGGATTGCCGTCGCTCGAGATCCGGCGCGATTGAGTTCCGTGCTCGGCTCGTGCGTCGGCGTGGCCCTGTACCACGCCCGGCATCGCGTCGGGGCACTGGCCCACGTCGTGCTGCCCGAGTCGTCGGGTTTCACGGCGGCTCCCGGCAAGTTCGCCGACACGGCCATTGCGGACATGCTCCGGCAGCTTCGCCAATTGGGAGCCGGAACCACCGGCCTGGTGGCTAAGATTGCCGGAGGCGCCAGTATGTTTGCCACGTCCGGACCGCTGCAAATCGGGAGTAACAACGTCCAGAAGGTCACCGAATTGCTGCAGGCCGAGGGGATTCGAATCGCGGGCCGGTGCGTGGGCGGCGTCAAGGGGCGAAGGGTGACCCTCGATTGCTCCAACGGAAACTTCCTCGTGGAAATTGCCGGCGCCGCTTCCCGAATGCTTTAACCAACTGGGGTGTACGGCTGGATCCAATACCAGCGACGCCCAGCAGAGGACCGAAGACCATGACGAAGACATTACTGGTCATCGACGATGCCATGATCATCCGCGAGATCATCAAGGACGCCGTCACGGAAGCCGGCTGGACCGTTGTCGGCGAGGCAACCGACGGGCAGGAAGGCATCCTGCGGTACTCCGAACTCAAGCCGGACGCCGTCACGCTGGACCTGGTGATGCCCAACTACGACGGCCTGCACGCGCTGAGGGGGATCCGGGCATTGGACGGCCAAGCACGCGTCTGCGTTGTCAGCGCCCTGGATCAGAGAAACGTGCTCAAAGAAGCCTTTCGGCAGGGGGCGGCCGATTTCATCGTCAAACCGTTCGACAAGGCCACGCTGGTCGAAACGCTCGAGCAACTTGTCAGCCCGCCGCAAACGACCGCGACTTAGGCCAACAGGGTCTCCAGTTCGCCGCGAAGGCGGGATTCGATCATCCCGCGGACCATCATCGCCGCCAGGGGCAACTCGACCGCCACGTCCACCGCGCCCTCTCTCACGCCGACCGTGCCGGAAACGGCAAACCCCATGGCCTTGAAGCCGAACGTCAGACCGGCGTCGGTCCATTGGGCTTCGACGTCTTTGAGCTGACCCTCGTTTTCGGCCACCGTGGCGTCGAACTTCTCTTTCAGCCGCCGCATTGCTTCTTCCCGGCCCAGCGAGTGGGGGTGCGACATGGAAAGGCGTGGCATTGCGCGTGGTTCCTTTGCTTGCGTGGAGGGGGGCGTTAGCCGATCTTGGCCTTCAGTGCGGTGAGCAAATCAACGCCGGCCCCGATTTCCGCCTTTTGCCGGTCGGGTTCCTGGGGGATCTCTCGCTCGATGGTCAGCGGGCCGGTGTATCCCAGTTCGGCCAGAGTGCGGACAAAGGTCTCCATGCCCACGGCTCCTTGGCCCAACGGCACCTCCGCGCCCCACTCCTCGCCCGGTTTGTCCGCCCAGGTGGCGTCCTTGCAATGCACGCTGCGAACGTACTTGCCGACCTTCTTCAGTGCTTCGATCGGTTCCCCCGACCCGTAGAGGATCATGTTGGCCGGATCGAAATTGATGAAGAGGTTGTCCCGGCCCACGTCGCCGATGAACTGCAGCAGTCCGTCGGCCGACTCCTGGCCCGTCTCCAGATGCAGCCGCTGGCCGTTGCCCGCGCAGTGGTCGCACAGACCTTGGGCCACGCCGATCACCTCGGCATACATCGGGTCGGACGTGTCGTGGGGAACGAATCCGATGTGCAGAGCCGCCACGTCGCACCCCAGCAGCTTGGCGAAGTCGGCGATCTCCTTCATCTCGGCGGTACGCTGGGCACGGGTCTCGGGGGGGACCAGCCCCACGGTGCGAACCACCGTCGGGATATCGGCATAGCTCTCGCCCTCGAAGCCGCCGAAAACGGCCGTGATGGTGATCCCCATCGCCTCGAGTTTAGCGAGAAATTCCTTCGCCCGTTCCGGGGTCCGGCTTTCCTTGGCCGGGGCATGAAGCTGGATCGTCGGAATCCCCAACTCCTGGGCCACTTCCAACTTTACTCCCAAGCCCGCGTCGATACTGGCGAAAACGCCGATGGGCCACTTGTCCACGAGATTCTCCTTGCTCGTCGTTTCAACGGGCCAAGCGAGGCCCTATCCCCTTGCTAAACAACCAGCCCCCTAGCATACCCGATTCGGGGGCGGTTGCAAGCAGTCGCGACGGGCACGTTTTGCCGGCGATCCTACGCCTTCTTGGCCGGCTCTTCCTGGGGAGCGAGCTTGGCGTCGATGAACTCGGCCTCCGGCGTGGCGTTCTCGTTCGGATCGAACCATTTCGGATTGAACTCGATCCGCTTACCCTGTCGGGCGGCGATGTTGGTCGTCAGCGCGATGACCGCGTCGCCCAGAGCCACCTTGGGATGGCAGCGGGGCTGGTTCTCGGGCGCCTGGTTGCGGATGCACCACGCCCAGTGCTCGATCTCTTCGAGGTAACCGCGGCTGACGTCGGGGGCGGTCACCGTCTCGACTGCTGCCTGCGCGTCACCGCTCTCCTGGGTATCCATCGTGGGACCCGAAGTGGCCGATTCGGTCACCTTGATCCTGCTGCCGATCGAACCGCCGAACAGCATCACGTCCTTTTCTTTTTCCAGGATCAGCGTTCCCTTGGTGCCCATCACCACTTCGCCGTAACCGCCGAAACCGTTGCCGTTGATCGACGAATAGGTCACGCCGATCTTATCGCGGGGGTTGCTCTCGTAGTTGGGACCGGGGAATTCGATGATGCAGTAGACGTGGTCGTCGACGTCGCGGTCGGCGGGGAAGATGGGCCGGTTGGCCGCCGCGGCCACCGTCAGCGGAGCCTGTTTCTTGCCCTCGTGCATGGCCGAGATGAAGATGCCGGCGGCATCCAACTGGTGGCTTCCCAGCTCGGCCATCAGGCCGCCGCCGGTGCGGTTGAACAGCCGCCAGCGGATCAATTCGCCCATGGCGGGAATCTTCTCGGAATATCCTTCCGAATAGGCCTTGTAGCCGTATTTCTCGGCGTCACTCGGCTCGCCCTCGAAAATCACGCGATCGGCGATCTGGGCCTCGACCTGGGCGACCTTCTTCTTCCAGACCTCGATCTCGCGGCCCTTGACCGACTTGAGCTTGTTCTGCCAGCTCTCGAGCTTGGAAAGCAGGGCGGCCTCGCCCGCGGTATCGCCGAACCCGGGCGGTAGCGGCTTCTTCCAGCTATCGTTGCCCGGCACGTTGCCGCGGTGCCACTGGGCGCGAATGTAGTGGATATCGCCCAGCAGGTTGTTCTGGATCGTATCCATCGCGTTGGCGTAAAGAATGTTGTAGTGGCGTTGGTGGCCGGTGACCAGGTATTTGTCTTCCTGGGCCGACACCCGGGCCATGTCCTTGCACTGGGCGATGGTCTTGCCCATCAGTTTCTCGGTCAGCACATGCTTACCCTTGCGCATAGCCTCGATGGCCACTTCGGCGTGCAGATGCAAGGGCAGGGCGATGATCACCGCCTCGACGTCCGGGTCGTCGAGCACTTTCATGTAGTCATGGTGGACCTTGACCGTCTTGCGGGCTTCGGTTTCGTCTTTCCATCCGTACTTGGCCAGCAGCCCGCAACGGGCCTTCTGCGCGGAGGCGCTGTATCGGTCGCCGTGGAAGGCGCGGTAGATACTGTAGGAGCGGATGTCGGCGATGGCCACGACCTGGACAAAGTCCGGGTTGATTGCCCCGATCAACACGCTCCCCTCGTCGCCGGTGCCGATGACACCCACGCGCACGGGATCGTCGACCGCTTTACCGTAGCCGTAGTAGAAAGCGCCCAATCCGCCGCCGGAGACGACACCCGCGGCAACGCTGCGTTTGAGGAAACTCCGTCGGGTCACGCCAATGGCGGCATCGAAGTTTTCCTTGCCAATGGCTTTTTGTTCGTCGGTCAGGTTCATGTTATTTATCCTCCGGAAGGTTATTGTCTTGGGATTCTTCGTTCAGGACGTCGTCGATCGACGTGTCGGCCGGATCGCCGAAAATCTCTTCGCTTTCGCCCGGTATATCGACGACGATTTCGGTCGGTTCGTCGTCGTCCGCGGCGGGTGGGTCGTCGATCTCGACGACGTCGGGTTTGCCCGTGTCCGCTGGCGGCGACAGGATCTCGTCGGCCGGCGAGGGCGGGAACTTCCGCGACTCGGGGCTCTGGGGTTGTTGCTCCTCTTCGTCCTTTTTACCACAACACTTTCCGCAGCAGAGCGGTTTCAGGAGCTTGTTCCAGAGGAAATAGTCCAGGCCACCCCAAGTGCCCACGGCCGTGGTGGCCAGGGCCAGCAGGGCGAGCATCTCGATGAAGTCCTTGTTGATCAACAGGGCGTGGCCGGCCACGGGCGGTGCCGGTGGATAAATGCCGGGCCAGGCCGGTTGGGTCAAGATGACCGAGAACATGAACGCCGCGCCGCCGAGGCAGGCGAAATTCGTACCCAGCCCGAGGATCAGGCAGAGCCCGATGGCAAACAGACCCCAGGTCACGGCGAAGTCCGTCAGTCGCGTCATGGTCCACGGTTCGGCGAAACGGCCCTTGGCCTGCTGATCGGCGTCCAGCAGATCCCACAAGCCCGTTCTGTAGTCGGCGGCCATGCCGTCCATTTCCGAAAGCCAGACCTTGACGTCGCGGCGCAACTCCTGCTGCTTGTCCCAGTCTCGCTTCTTCTGCTCGGGCGCGTTGTTGGTAATCTCGGCCTTTTGCTTCTCGAAGCGATCCAGCGTGGCGAAATGGGTGCCGATCTCAATCAGGTAATCGTCCAGGTATTGCCGTAGCGACTGCTTGTACAGCCGGCCCAACCGTCGGGCCTTGGCTTGCTGCTCTTCGCTCAGGCTGTAAGTCTCGGTGACTTCCGCCAGCAAGCTATCGCAGGCGTCGGCAAACGGCTGGCTGTCGACCGCGTCGGACACGACCAGCAGATCGCGACCGTTGAACTTCACTTTCTTCGCGACGTACTTGCTCCGGCCGGGGGCCAGACCGATCTCGCTCTCGACCACGGTTACTTCGACCTCCGCCTCCAGGTCGGGAACAAGTGCCACGACCAAGTCCAGCGGGCCCGGCTCTTCTTTCTCGACTTCCGGCGGCGTGTCGTGCGTTTCGATCAACGCAACCAGCTTCTCGCGGTAGCGGGTTTCGATGTCGGCGATTGTGGTGAGACATTCCTTGCCGGCACCGTCCAAGACGACCTTCGGGTTTTCTTTCGCGCCCTCTTCGATCGAGGCGACGTACTCGACCAGCTTTTCCCGATCGGTTGCCAGCAGAGCGAGCAGTTCCGCTTCGTAGCCGAGGTAGGCTTCTTCGGTGTCCGCCTTGAACTGGGCCAGCTTCTCATCGTACGGCTTCTTCAACGGTTCCAGTCGCAACTCGATTTCCGCCAAGTCGGCCTTCAACGTGAATAGTCCCTCGGAGCAATCGGCACAGCCGGCACGCTCATCACGATACGCGGCCATGGCCTCTTTCGTCGTGTCGATCCGCTGTTCGGCGGCCTTGAGCTCCTCGCTGTCGCGGATGGTGGCCAGCTTTTCAGCAACCTGGCTCTCGCGGGCTTCTTCAGCGGCCGCCAAGGCTTGTTCCAGTTCGATCAGTTTCGCCCGTGCCGGCCCCATCTTTTCTTCGGCACCCTCCTCTTTCGCCGCGATGGCCGCTTTCAGGGCAATCACGACCGCGCGTTGGGCAAGCATTTCCTCGGTCAGTTGCTCGCATTGCACATCGAACTCGGCGGTGAGTTCCTGGGCAACGACCGTGCATTGGGCCATCGCATAATCGAATGCGTTGTCAAACGCCTTCTCTTCTTGGGCGAGTTTGCTTGCCAACACCTTCCACTGCTCGACCGTTTCCGCTTCGTAGGTCTTAATCTCGCGGTTCTTCAGATCCAACTCGCGTTTGACGGCTCGGTAATCCGCGTACTGGTCGTCGACCTTGATGCCGTTGGCGTAGAACCGGGTGGCCAGCGACTTCTCGACCGTGGCCCGGGCTTTCTCCCATTGCTTCAAAACGCCGTCCGGCGTGACCGACTTCACAAGCTGCAAACGCTCGCGACCGTCGATGTCGTTGGCCAGCTTGTAGAACAGCGGCGCGGCGGGTCCTTTGGCCTGCGTGAGAAACGGCTCGGCCGAGAATTTGTCGGCGTGCTTTACCTTCCACACTCCCTCGTATAGGAAGTGCGTTCCAAGGCCCAGCCGCAACGCCACCAGGGCGACGACCGTGGCCATACCAATGGTATACTTATTGCCTTTCAGGGGAGCCTCCTTCGCCCTTGCCGATGGTCACGGGCGTTTCGCGGGGAAATTATGCGGTCACCAAGGTGGGAAATACGATCAACCTCCGACGACTGACCACGCGTAAGGTGGGGTGCGCCGACGGCAAATTGCCAGGTTCGGTTGTGCCTCTTCTTTCAATTGTAATCATTGTCCGGCCGCTCAACCACTACGCTTTACGCCCTTTTTGCAGCCGCGTCAGCTTACCAGGCCGTCGCTACCCCCGAACCTGCGCCTTCCTCTGGTCCCATATGGGGGCGTGATGCCCCATGGGTCCGCCGGCTTTCGACTAGCGGCGTAACGTGTTGGGAGGTATTCGTTTAACGCCCATGGCACCCGAGATCTACGCACCCGCGGCCTAAACAGCCGCCCCCTCCGCTGCTAACATGGACGATTCACCATCGATCTTCCCCAGCGGTCCACTTATCGGAGCAATACCAGACGCCATGCGAATCGTGCTGTGCTACCCGGTCGAGTCACGTCACTGCCAGCAGATCTCTGCCGCGATGCCCTCGGCCGAGGTCGTCGACGCCGGCCAGGAAGGTGTTGCCGAAGCGCTCTTTTCGGCCGACATCTATTGCGGCCACGCCAAAGTTCCCGTCGACTGGGATCGTGTGATCGCCCAAGGCCGATTGCAGTGGATTCAGTCGTCGGCCGCCGGCATGGACCATTGCCTCGTGCCGTCGGTCATCGAGTCGCCGATCCCGGTGACCAGTGCCTCGGGGGTCTTGGCCGAACAGGTGGCCGAGCACACGACCGCTCTGGTGACGGCCTGGTTTCGCAGCCTGCCGGTCTTCTTCCGGGCTCAGCAGACCAAGGAGTATGTGCGCCGTCCGCCGCGCGATTTCAGCCGCGGCACCGTGGGAATCGTCGGTTTCGGGGGGGTGGGGCGCCGGGTGGCGCGCGTGTTGGCGCCGATGGCCGGCCGGATTCTCGCCACCGACGTGTTCCCCGTCGACCGGCCCGAGTGGGTCGAGGCCCTTTGGGACGCCGATCGATTGGACGACCTGCTGGAAGCCGCCGACGTGGTCATCCTCTCGGCACCGCTGAACGACTCGACCCGGGGAATGATCGGCGCCGAGCAACTCGGGAAAATGAAGCCCGACGCCCTGCTGGTCAACGTCGGACGCGGCCAGCTCGTGGTCACCGAGGATCTGGTGGCCGTGCTGCAATCGGAGCGGATCGCCGGGGCGGTCATCGACGTGGCCGACCCCGAACCGTTGCCGCCGGAGCATCCGCTGTGGGCACGGCCCGACGTGATCATCACCCCCCATGTTGCAGGGCAGAGTATCCGGCGGATCGACAATATGACCAACTTCTTCTGCGAAAACCTGCGTCGCTGGCAGGAAGACCGCCCGTTGATGAACCTGCTGACCGAGAAACGGCTGGGATTCCCCATCCGCCAGGCGGGAATCCCGGGCTGGGGGGAGGATGCTCTGGACGGGCAACCGGGATGTCCGATAAGATAATCGCTCCGAAGAACGACTACCGGTTGGGACCCCGCGAGGCCGACACATGGCAACGACTACGTTTCTCGACCGTGCGGCGACCCATTCATTCGGCGGCGAGCAGGCGGCCGGTTGCTGCCCCGCCCTGCTGAAGCGATATCAGGATATCCTCGACCATCAGCGTCTCAGTTGGACCGAACACCACCGGCTGATCCGGCTGTTGGGTTCCGGTGGGCAAGGCATGGTTTACCTGAGCGAACGTCGCGGAACGGACAATTTCACGCTCCCGGTCGCGCTGAAGATCTTCTCCCCGCTGCGCTACGAAACCGAAAGCCGCTACGACGAAGCGATGGGCCGTATCGCCCAGGTCGCCGCCCGGGTGGCCCAAATCCAGCAGGACAACCTGCTGGACGTTCACAATTGGGTCGACCGGGGTCGCATTCGGCTGATGGTGATGGAATGGGTCGACGGGTTCGATCTCTCCCGGCTGTTGACCCACCAGATGCTCGAGCGCGTTCGACAGCGGGTGAGCGCCAAACGCTGGGATTACCTCAACAACGTGATCGTCACGGCCGGACCGGTGCAGCCGCGGATCAAGCCGGGGGTGGCGATGGCCGTGGTGCGCGACTGTCTGGCGGCGTTGGCCGCGTTGCACCGCGAGGAGATCGTTCACGGCGACATCAAGCCGTCGAATATCATGCTGAAGCGTACGGGCAACGCGAAGATCGTCGACCTGGGGTCGGCCTTCGAGTTGGACAACGCGCCGCCGCAACGCACCTGTACGCCGGTGTACGCCGCGCCGGAAGTGCTCGAGGGAGGCGAGTCCACGCCGCGATCCGATCTGGCCAGTCTGGGATACGTGCTGATCGAGATGCTCTCCGGCAAACCGCCGTTTGAGGGAGCGGCGACCCTCCGCGATCTGCTCGAGGCCAAGCGGTTCATCGGGCAGCGGCTCCCCAGCATCCTGCCCCAAGAAATCGTCTGCAACAAGCTGCTGATGAACTTCTGCCTGGGGCTGATCGCCCCCGACCCGATGCGCCGGTTCCCCAGCGCCGAGGCGGCCGATCTGGTCAAGGAGGGCGCCGCCAGCTTCCACCGGCAGTTGATCAAAGGCGATTTGGCCAGCGAATACGACAACGAGATCCGCTTGTGGCTGGAGGAGTTGCAGGAATTTGAAACGCGGGAAGAAGAGCCGGGAAGCACGCCGTCGGAGAAGTAAGTCGTATAGTAGCCATCTCGCTCCGCGAGATGTAGCTTTGTCTTTGCGT
>JABMRP010000904.1 GCA_013202535.1 Planctomycetota bacterium | reverse complement strand
CTGGTCCTCCGGTTTCTCGGGCTTGGGAATCGGCTGCGGCACGGCGCGACGGCCGCCCCCCGCTTTGCGCAGCAGCTCGGCCGAAGAATGGACGCCCTCGAGCCGGACCAGTGTGTCGACCCGTTTACCGTCGCGGCGATAGCTCAGGCCGACGCGCCATCCCTTGGGGTAAATCCCCAGGACATTCTTGAACCCGTTGGTGGTAAGAATCGGCCGGCCGGCGAAACGGACGATCTCGTCGTCGTAACGCAGTCCGCGGCGGTACGCGTCGCTTGTTTCGAGTACGTCGCTGACAACGACCCGGCCATCCTCGTCCGAGGCGACCGTGGCGCCCAGGGTGGCATGATCGACGACGCGGCCGCTGTGCAAGTAACCGAGAAAGTTCTTGATCTGGTTGATCGAGATGGCATACGCGACCCCCACGTTGACGCGTCCTCGTTTCTCGAACGACCCGCGCCCGTTGATCCCCAGCAGTCGCCCCTCGGCGTCGAAGAGCGGCCCGCCTGAATTTCCGGGATTGATCGATGCGTCGGTCTGCAGACAATCGGCATATTCCAGCAGGGTCCCCGACGGATACTGGTAGCGATGCACTCCGGAGAGGATGCCGTAGGTGACGGTAGGCTGAAAATCGGTGGCCAGGAGGAACGGGTTGCCCATGGCGAAGACCCAGTCGCCGGCCTTGGAACGGTCGCTGTCGCCAAGTTCGGCGTAGGGGAAGTCGTCGCGTCCCAACAGTTTGATCAGGGCCACGTCGCCGGTCGGATCGATGCCCACGATGACCGCGTCGTAGAGCTTTCCGTCGGCCATGCCACATTTCATCGCGTTGCCGCACGGCTTGACGACGTGAAAGTTGGTCAGCGCGTATCCGTCGGGCGAAATGACCACGCCGGAGCCGCCACCTTTCCCCTGGGGGGAAAAGACGGCCAGCACGCCGTCTTTGGCCCGGTCCATGGCGGCGATACGGTTTTGCTCGGCTTCGAGCACGGCCGGATCGACGTCGGCCCGCGCGGACGAAAGCCACGCCGCCGAAAGACTGCCCAACAACGCAAGTGTTCCGAGGAGGAATCCGTATTTCATTTACTCACCCTCGCCTGGCACAGGTCGAGATGGTCGGAGAGGTCGAGCTGCTCGCCGAAGTCGACGAGAATACCCAGCCGGCGCACGCCGGTCAGATCGAGATCGATCGGCAGGGGATCGTCTTGGCCGGTGACGGTCGCCTCCAACAGGGTCTCGCCGTCGCCGGTAATCACCAGCCGCACATTTCCCCGCGGACGCACCCGGTCGTCGATCCCGGCGATTGCCTTAAAGCGGCTGAAACGGCCGGGCAGGCGGTAAACCAATTGCGTGCGGCTGTGCAGAGCAAGCCCTTTGGCGTACTCCACGTCGGCCAGCCGAAGCGGACCTTGCTCCAGGGCCCGATCCTGACGGGGAGCATAGAACGACGCCAGCGCCGGTGGAATCCGAGCCGGACTGAAATAGGGTGTCCACTGGGTCGTCTCCGGCGCCAAATCGCTGAGGTAGAGCACTTTTCCCCGAGAGAAATCGAGATTCAACACGTCGCCCAGCGGTCGCGCAACCTCCGTCCCCGTCGGCGTGGTCCAGGTCAACGTGTCGCCGGTCACCGAAACGGCCGCCGCCGACCAGATCGAGCCGCCGGCGTCGATTACGTGGCAGAGCGATTCGGGCATTTGCCTTCCCGGCGGGTGACGGTACACCAGACCATGGACTTTGCTCCGCTTGACCGGCAGTACGTCGCCGTCGAGTTCGAACTTGACCGTCTCCTCGTCGATATCTCCAAGCACGCCGGAGTAATAGTTCAGCGCCTCGCCCTTGATCGCGATCAATACGTCGCCGCTGAGTTCCAGACCGACGATGCGCGTCCATTCCTCGGCCATCTCGTCGCTCTGTTGGCGAAACCGCACCGTGGCCACGTCGGCGGTGGGGATCTCAAGAATTCGACCGCCCACCAGCGTCACCTGCGCGCGATCTCTGGTGGCGGTGACCTGCTGGGCAAGGATGGAGGAGCCGTCGACGAGTTGCACCCAGGCGCCGATCGATTCCGGCGTCAGGGCGGTTGTTCCCTTGGGAGCAACCCCCATCACGCTCTTAGTGGCCAGGCGCACGGGACCGTCGGCCGTTTGGACCGCGATTTCCTCGGCGGTTACTTCGATGAACGAACCCGTGTGGGTCTCTCCGCCAACCGTGCGAACTTCCACGTCCACGGCCCCGGCACAGATCACCGAAGTCAACACAAAACTCCACATCACTGGTTTACTCTCCTTCTCGTGGGACGGCCCTTCACTCGCCCTCGGTGGCGGCCAGCCGTCGGAAATACTCCTCGATAATGTCCCGGTAATGGGCGGGGAAATCCTCGCCGATGGCTTGCATCGCTTCTTCCCGCTCCTTCTCGGGCAAGTTGCCCCAGTCGCTCTTGCTGCCGATATTGCGTTTGGTTACCTCGCCCGGGCCGCGACCACCCATGATCCGGCTGTCCTGCGCCGGGCGGCTCGACTGGATATTGCCGCTGCCGGTGCCGCCGGACTGGTTCTGCTGTTCTTCGAGTTCCTTAATCAGTTTGTCGAGCGACTCGATGACCCCGTCCTCGACCTTTCGCACCCGGGGACCGGCCCGCCCCAGATCGAGCCGGCGCTCGATGTCGCTCATGCGCCGGGCAATATGCCCCAGACTATCGACCTTCTTGACCGTGCCCAGATCCTCTTTCATGAGCATGGCGACCGAGACGTATCGCTGGGGGCTATGCTCCGATCCGCCGAGCAGACGATCGATGGTCTTCAAACCGCCTTCGGTATCGAGCAACTGATGATGAATCACGCTCTGGTAGAACAACAGCGTGGCCGGGTCGACGACGTCGCCCGGTTCCAGGCCGGCCAGTTGTTCGCCCGCTTCGTCGTACAGGTGCTCACCGGCGAGCCACCGGGCGAACAACACGCGCAGATTGGCGGCCACCAGAGGAGGCGTCTTTTCGTCGGCCAGCCACGCTTGCGGCGGCGGAACGAGCTCGGTTCGCGGCTTCGAGCACAAGGAGACTAGCGCCTCGGCCCGCGGGTCGACGGCGGCCGTCGTCTTGCAGAGCCGATCGAACAGCACGCCGGCCGTCGGCTCTTCTTCGGTGGCCGGCCAAAGCCCTTCGACCTGCCCGCGCACGGCATCGTCGATCACTTGCGTTTCAAGCCAGGCAAATACCTGCTGGCGAACCTCCGCGCTTGTCGGCGGTTGCCAGGGTGATACTTCCTCGGCGGCCGCGGCGGCTGCCAAGCAGGCCGTCACGGCAAACAGCAAAACGGCAGTGACCAGTATTTTTCGGATTCCATTCATTTGTTTTTCCCCAAATCGAGGTCTCGCGTGATTTCGTGAATACGCGCTTCGCGCTCGGCCAGGCGGTCGAGCGCTTCGAGCAGGTCGGCTTTGTGCGCCTGCTCCTCTTCGACCAACCGAGAGTACCGCTCGGTACGGCTGTTAACTCGCATCTGCAACGCCCGAATCATGCGGACTTCCGCCAGCAGGTCGACCAACGGCATATCCTGCGGCGGTCCCGGCGGAGGCGGCTCGCCGGGGGGCGGCTCGTCTTCCATCTCCTCCTGGGCCTTCTGCAACGCCTCGATCATCTCCTCCAAGGCCGCGATAATATCCTCTTCGATAACCTGGGTGATCTCCCCTACTTCGTATCGGACCAGCCGCTGCGATACCTGGACCATGTCCAGCCGTACCTGGCGAAGGGCCTCGGGAAAGGCGATGGCCGTGCCGTCCTCCTGCAACAAGGTCAGGGCTTTGTCGGCTTCCAGGACGATATCGTTTTCCTTCTGACTGAGACGCCGCGCCTCGATCTCGTGGTGGGCCGTGCGGGTCCCGTCGACCTCCACCTTTCTCAACCGCAACGTTCCCTCGTAGACGACCTGCTGGAGACGCAACATCTTGCGGAATCGGGCTTCCAACAAGGCCAGCATGCGCTCGATCTCTTCCTCGCGAAGCTGCCGGAGAATCTCCTCGAGTTCGGCCTTGGCCTGCTCCAATTCCTCGATCGCCTTTTCTTGATCCTCGACGGCTCCGTCGCGCTGGGCCTCTTCGAGCTTCTTCTTCGCCTCTTCCATCTTTTCCTGAGCGGCCTGGATTCGCTTTCGGGCCGGGTTTTGCTCTTCCTGCTCGCCGGGAGGTTTTCCCTCGCCACCGCCGGGCTG
>JABMRP010000903.1 GCA_013202535.1 Planctomycetota bacterium | reverse complement strand
TGATTAACGCCCAAGCGAGATCGCGCAACACTCTCCCGCTTCCCGAGCCAGCTTCGCCATACGTTTTCACGATCTGCAACTCCTCCTCAGTCGGGGCTCGCGAAAGGATCGTGAGATAAAGCTCAGTGACGGCCTCTTCGCTCTTCTCACGGTTCCAATGGATCAGGGGTAGCATCTTGGGCCCCCCCTCAATCTTCCGCCGGATATGGCTGGAATTCAGCATGTGCAACCGTTGGGCCGCCGTGCTGCGATTACTGCGATCTGATTGTAGACCCGTGTCACGCGACGACCGGCCGAATTTCTCCAAAAATGGGCTGGAGATGCTGGCATCGGCCATGGCCACGCTACGCTGATCTTCGGGCATGAACGTGTAGGGCTCGGGAATAATGCTGGAATACTGTTCCCTTGTGCCGCTGATCTGACACAAGGCGTCGATCAGCACCTCGGCCTCCAATCGGCGTACCGGATAGCAGGCGAAATTCTCCTCGCCCTGGGTGTCTTCCGTGGGAGAGATATGGGAACGCTGGTAGGTCGTCGAGTTGAGGATCAGCCGGTACAGATGTTTCGGGTCGTACTCCGACGCCACCAACTCCTGCTCCAGGAAGGCAAGCAACTCCGGATTGCCCGGCGGGTTGTCCGGCCGGATGTCGTCTGGCGGGTGGACGATGCCGCGGCCCAGCAGCCAGAACCAGACGCGATTGGCAATGTTGCTCGCGAGCCAGGGGTTCTTGGGGGCCAACAGCCAGTTGGCAAAGGCCTCGCGGGGATCCTGGCCCGGCGAAAACTTGGCCGGCGTTCCGTCCGGAAACTCAGCCGTCTGCAATGTCTTTGCGGCTGCCTCCGTACCTGCCTGTTCGAGATCGAACAGGACGATCTCCTCCTTCCATTCACCCGTGCGTTTGAAGGCAATTTGCGAGAAGAACGCCGCCACTGCCGACCATTGCTCCTTCGACCAACCCTCGGGCCGCACCCCCATGAAACTAAGAGCCACGGCCTGCGCGATGGCCCGCGGCTGGCGGCTCTGAACCGCGCGATAGAAGTTTACCTGGGGCTTGCGGAAATTGCTGCCGCTGGCGGTGAGCATCTCCCGGACGAATCGGTCGTACGGCATGTTTTCCTTGACGCACGTCCGAATCCAGCGGTGATAGGCCTGTACTGCATTGGGCCACAAGTTGATGGGAAACTCCGATTTGACGCGCAATAGATCGCACCACCTCATTGTCTGGTAGTCGACGAACTCTTCTCGCTCCAACAGGCGATCAATGAGCTTGCGGCGTTTGTCGGGGTCGGTATCGCTGATGAACCGGCGCGCCTCATTGGCCGTGGGGAGCGTGCCGGTGACGTCCAGGTAGACCCGACGCACGAAGACCCCGTCGGAACACACCCTGGCCGGCGTAATGCCCAGCTTCTTCAATCTGCCATCAACCAATTCATCAATCCTGCCTTGCGGAGTCGGATCGACGTCGCACTGGAAAGGGAGCACGGGCGGTCCGGCTTCGGCCGCTGGGGCTAGGACTGCCGCGGTGACAACAACGACAAGTAAGGATCTCTTCATGTGAACGGTCCCTTGCAGTGCCCGGCGTTGTTACTTTGACTAGAGGACAGGAAGTCTCTTCTTGACAGACCTCATTATACAAGGAGGAACTGGTGTTTCAATCGGGAGCGGTCGGCTGCGACTGCTCCCTTTGGTCGTCGGCTGCCTTCGTATCGAGCACACGCTCGATCACGCTTCGATCGGCCAGGAGCACTACAGAGTCGTAGACTGGCACGTTACTAATACGGATTACGTGCCCCTTGCGATCCACCAGTTCTGGATCGACGGCGAAGACCCGGCCCGAAACCAGATCGATCCAGACAGGCTCGTCGAACTTCGCCGTTGGAAGGATTAGGGCGACTTTCTCGACGCGTGGGTTCTTCCCGGGCGGATCCGTGTGTCGCCACAAGGTGACCACGCCGCCACCTTCGGCCGCGCGATAGCCGAACACACTGTAGCGGTCCGTGCCGCCGAGGGCCACTTCCGCGTCGAAATTGGTGATTCGCGTGAGCGTGCTGTCGAAGATGGCGGTGACGTGCTGGATGGCGCGGTAACCCTTTTTTACGTCGTCGACAATCTTGTCGTCGCCCACGGCCAGCACGCCCTTGTAGTTGGTGCCACTGGGATACTGCATGTCACAGATGGCAAAGTAGGATGACGGAATATCGCGTCCCAGGTCGCCCAGGAATCGTCGCACGGCCCACTTGGCCTGCCGCGTTTCGGTCCAGTCGTAGTTGGCAATCGCCCCGAAGGAGCCGCGTTGCGAGGGCGCTCCGTTCTCGCCCTGCCGGATGTCGATGTGCGGGGCAAACGATCTGGCGATCTTGCGCAAGTTCATCGCGGCCGCGTTCCGCTCGTCGGGATTGTAGGCATAAGGGTGATAGATGACCTTGTCGACCAGATGGAGCTTGCCGCGGGATTTCAAGTGCTGGAGCACCTGCTTGGCAAACTCAGTGTCGAACGAGCCGCCGGCGGCAAAGAGAATCTGGGCTTTCGGCTGGTGCCGGCGGATCGTCTCGGCGGTGCGGATGACGAACTCGGCGTACTGGACCGCCCCTTTGCCGCGACCCGTGCGAGGCTCGTTCCAGATCTCCCACTCGTCGACATGCTGCTTGTAGCGGTCGACAAAGGCGCCGACGTAGCGATCCCAGGCCGCCAGTGCTTCGTCGGAGGCCACCAGACCGCCGCCCAGGCCGGTATCGCCTCCGCCCGAATAGATCGGATTGCCGTAGCAAAGGCAGACCCAAGGTTCGACACCCTGGTCGACCATGTCGGGGACGATCTCATCGATCCACGCCCAATCGTACTGGCCGCGTTGTTTCTCGGTTTTCGCCCAACCCGATTGGATCCGCGCCTTCTTCACGGCCAACGGGCCAAGGTACTTCCGCCAACTGGCGTAGATCGTGAAGTCCCGGTCCATCGTTTCGGCGCCGATCGACCAATTCGAGGCCTCAATGTCGCGAGCGTGACGCGGCGTGATCCGGCCAAGGTACGTGTAGCGCTCGCCCGGCTGAACCACGGCGGCTTCCTCCACGGCGCCGACGGCGACTACCCCACCGAACACGCTCCATGCGCACGCCAATCCGTATACAACTCGCATCGTGCGACTCAGCACGCACTGCAATCGGCTACTCGTCATCATGCTTCTCCCATTGTCGAATCGTTACTTTCACAGTGTAGTCCACCTTGATGCCCGTCACAAGAAACCGTTGAGATCGCGTGACATCGGGCATGATTGCCCGCGAGTGAATGCCGGTGATGCTGGCCGTGAATTGGCTTCGGCGACGACGATGTGCTATGCTGTTTTCGGCCAACCCACCACGGGAACCGCCCGTGGAGACGAGTTTCCGGATGCACAACTCACCCCAAGGCCGAGGAGACGGATTATGTCGCATCGCATCACTCGCCGCAAACTTCTAGAGTCGTTGTCGGCCGCGCCACTGGCCTTCTGGTTGCTGCCCGAAGGTCTTGCCCGAGGGTATGTAGCCAATGAGAAGTTGAACATTGCGTTGGTCGGGATTGGTGGGCGCGGGAGTTGGTTCGTCGACACCATCCCGCGTATCGGCGAGAACATCGTGGCCGTCTGCGATGTGAACGATGACCGGGCCGCCGAGTCGCTAAAGAAGATGGCCAAGGTGCCGCGCTACTACGACTACCGCAAGATGCTCGTCGAGAAGGACAAACAGATCGATGCGGTGATCATTGCCGCACCGGACCACATCCACGCGCCGTGCGGCATCATGGCGATGAAGATGGGCAAGCACCTGTACTGCGAGAAGCCGTTGACGAACAACATCGAGGAAGCACGCCGCATGCGGCAGGTTGCCAAGGAGACGGGCGTGGCCACGCAAATGGGCAACCAGGGAACGGCCACGCACGCGCTGCGCGAGCAAGTGGAAATCGTCCGCTCCGGCGACCTTGGCGACATCCAGCAAGTCTTGGTCTGGAACTCCGCCGGCGGCAGTGGACCGCGACCGATTCCCCGAGATGAGATGCCTATCCCCGACCACCTGAAATGGGACCTCTGGTTGGGGCCGCGGAAGGACCGTCCTTATCATCAGGATTGGATGCGATGGCACGCGTGGCGCGAGTTCGGCACCGCGCAGCTTGGCAACTGGGCCATCCATTCGACCAATATGCAATTCATGGCGCTGGAGGTCGACAAGCTGTGGTATAATGAGGCGTTGCCGGTCAATCGGCGGACGATTCGCGTTCGCGCGGAGGTTTCGGGCATCGACCGCGTCCGTTTTCCCAAGTGGGAGATCGTTCACTACGACATACCGGCCCGCGGCTCGTGGCCGGCCTACACGGTCTCCTGGCACAACGGGCTGGCATCGCCCGGTTTTCGCGAAACGCTCGAACGCCCGCTGGGGCGCCGGCTGATCACGGGCGGACCGGGCCCATGGAAAGAACACGGGGGCTGCCTGGTGGTCGGCTCGAAAGGAACGATTCACTCCACCGAGCATAACTCGTCCTACACGCTGCTGCCGAAAGAGAAGTTCGCCGATTACCAGAAGCCCGACCCGACGTTGCCCCGGCACGGTAGCCACGAGCGGGAATGGGTGCGCGCTTGTCGAGGTGGCCCCAAGGCTATGTCGAATTTCGATTACGGTGCCGTGTTAACGGAATTCGTGCTGATGGGCAACGTGGCGACCCAGTTCGACCGGCCGATCGAGTACGATCCGGTGGCCATGAAATGCGTGGGTGACGAAGAGGCGACCGCCGCCTTGCGGCGGGAACATCGCCCGGGCTGGGAGATTTCATAGAGTTCACCGATGACTGCCAGGCGAAAACCAATACCGGAGACCGCACGATGACGTTTCTCACATTGCTCACCAAGAAGGGCCGCCTTTGCGAGTCGGCATGCGCCAGGGCCAAGCATCACGGAGCGCGCGGCTTGCTCGCCGTGGCGCTGGCAACGTGCCTTGCCGCAATGGCCGTGGCGGAAATCCCGGCGGAGCGAGCTCGCAAGATCGATGAGGCGGTGCCTGCCACGGCACGGGCCGCACCGAAGGAGGCCAGACGCGTGCTGATCTTTATCGCGCCGCCGCACCTGATGCCCAAAGACCCACACAAGGGCTACTGCATTCCCTACGGGTCGTATGCGTTGAAAAGGCTGGGTGAGAGGACGGGAGCCTACGAGGCGGTCGTCAGCAACGACTTGGCCATGTTTCTGCCCGATCGGATTTCACGGTTCGATGCCATCGTCTTGAACAACACGTCACAGGCCTGGATCACCCCAACGGACGAGCAAGTGGCAAAGGAGCCATTTCGACAGTACGGATCGGATGTCGAGACGGTCGAAGGCGTCTTGCGCGGAAGCCTACTCGACTACGTGCGTACTGGTGGCGGGCTCATGGGCATCCACTACGCCCCGGGAGCCAACCGCCACTGGCCGGACTTCGCCGAACTTCTGGGGGCCAGTTTTGGCGGTCATCCGTGGAATGAGGAAGTGGGCATGAAGTTGGATGAACCGGACCACCCGCTGGTCGCGGCGTTCGGAGGAAAGGACTTCCGCCTGGCCGACGAGATCTACCAGTTCAAAGCGCCGTACTCACGCGAGAACGTCCGTGTGCTGTTGTCGCTGGACACGAAGAAGACCAATATGGGAGTAAAGTGGATCAATCGCGACGATAACGATTTCGCCCAGGCCTGGGTGCGTACGGAAGGCAAAGGCCGCGTGTTCTATTGCGCGATCGGCCATCGCACCGAACTTTACTGGAATCCGGCCATCCTGAAGTTCTACCTGGCCGGCGTTCAGTTCTGTACCGGGGATCTGGAGGCACCCGCCGAACCAGTCGGCGCTGCGGCCGAGGCCAACGACGAAACCGAGGAAGATTTCATCAGCCTGTTCAATGGGCGAGATCTCTCCGGGTGGAAGGGCGACGAGTCGATTTGGTCGGTCCAGGACGGTGCCATGACCGGCCAAACGACTTCGCCCACCCAGTTAAAGGCAAACAACTTCCTGATCTGGGAGGGAGGACAGCCGGCGGATTTTGAACTGCGATTGGAGTACAAACTGATCGGTGGGAATACCGGGATCTACTTTCACGCCGAGCCGCGAACCGAGGGCGACCCGCTGGTCGGACCGCAAGCGGATTTCTCGGCCGATCACCGCTGGACCGGCGTTTTGATGGAGTGGAAGAAACGGAACGTGTTGGCCGAACGGGGCCAGAAAGTTGAAATCGACGAGAACGGCCAGCGCCGCGTGGTCGGTTCCGTTGGTAATCCAGAGAAGTTGCTTGACGCGGTCCGCGACAAGGACTGGAACGCGTACACGGTATTTACCCGCGGTGAACGAACCGTGCTGAAAATCAACGGCGTGACGATGTGCGAAGTAACCGACCGGGATCCTCGACGAACACCCAAGGGAGTCTTGGCCGTGCAGGTTCACCGGGGTCCGCCGATGAAAGTTCAGTTCAGAAATATCCGCATGCGGCAGTTCTAGAGGACGTCCGTGAGCCCATTTGCGATCACGATTCGGGAAAGCAAGGACATTTGCCATGCGACCAATGTTACTGGCCACTTGGATGCTTCTGGCCACGTCGTGTTTCGCCGCCGACAGGCCCAACATTGTGCTGATCGTCTCCGACGACCAGGGGTACAACGATTTGGGCGTGTTGAGCGGCCATGTCATTACACCCAACCTGGACCGCATCACGCGCCAGGGAGTGCGTCTGACGGACTTCTACGTGGCGTGGCCCGCTTGCACCCCCAGCCGCGGCGCGTTGCTTACCGGCCGCTATCCGCAGCGCAACGGGATCTACGACATGATCCGCAACGAAGCGCCGGATTACGGCCACAAATACTCGCCCGAGAGCTACGCGGTCACATGGGAGAGGATCGGCGGCATGGACACGCGCGAGGTCCTTCTGCCCCAGATGCTCAAGCGGGTCGGATATCGTTGCGGCATCTTCGGCAAGTGGGACTTGGGCATCCATCGACGCTTCCTGCCCCTGCAGCGCGGATGGGACGAGTTCTACGGATTCGTCAACACGGGCATCGACTATTACACGCATGAGCGTTACGGTGTTCCGTCGATGGTTCGCGACAATCTGCCGACCACCGAGGACAAGGGAACCTATTGCACGTACCTTTTCCAACGGGAGGCAGCAAGGTTCATTCGAGAGAACAGAAACCGGCCGTTCTTTCTCTACCTGCCGTTTAACGCGACCCACGGCGCGTCGAGCCTCGATCCAGCAATCCGCGGCGCCGCACAGGCGCCCGAGAAATGGCGGAAGATGTATCCCGACTTGCACGCACAAGAGGCGATGGTAGAGGGCACACGTTACGGCAAAGCGGCGATGGTCCCAAATCAGGCCCTGCGCAAGACACACTACCTGGGATCGGTCACCGCGATGGACGCGGCCATCGGCGAAGTACTCGATCTGCTGGATGAATACGACTTGGCGGAGAACACCATCGTCATCTTTTTCTCCGACAACGGGGGGTCGGGCGCGGCGGACAATGCGCCCCTGCGCGGTGGCAAGGCGCGGGTATTCGAAGGCGGCATCCGCGTCTGCTGCGCGATTCGCTATCCTAAACGGATCCCGGCCGGTAGTGTCAGTCGCGAGTTTCTCACGTCGCTGGAGATTCTCCCAACGCTGCTGGGCCTGACCGGCGCCGCCGTGCCCGAAGACGTCGTCTTGGACGGGTTCGACATGATGCCCGTGCTGGCCGAAGGAAAGTCGTCGCGCAGGAAAGAGATGTATTGGAAGCGGCAAGCCAAAGAGGCGGCCCGAGTAGACCACTGGAAGTGGATCCGCAATGAAAGCGGAACCTTCCTGTTCGACCTCGCTAACGACGTAAGCGAGAAGAACAACCTGATCGACGAATTGCCGAACAAGGCCGCCGAGATGCAGGGCCACTTCGAGAATTGGCTCAAACGCATGGACGCGGCCAAAGTAGCGTTGAAGGAGGTGTTGAAGCAGGT
>JABMRP010000902.1 GCA_013202535.1 Planctomycetota bacterium | reverse complement strand
GCCATCGAGGCCATCCGCAAAGCCGGGATGAAGCCCGGCATCTGGGTGCACCGCATCCACCGCCCCAGCGACCCGCACGTCGCCGACATCGGCAAGGAGCACCCGGACTGGTTCGTGCATAAACCTGACGGTTCGCTCTTCACGCACCGCGGATTCTATGTGCTCAACACCACCAATGAGGAGGCGGTCGACAACATGGTCCGCAAACTCTATCGCGGGCTGAAGGAGCAGGGCTGGGACTATGTGAAGATCGACGGGACCGGAGACCTGCTTCGTGCGTACCAAAACACGGAATGCGACGAGTTCTTCAAGAACCACGCCACCACTCCAGAGCAGTCGCTGCGCAAGTGGGACATTGTCGCTCGCGAAGAATTGGGACCGGATGTCTACGTACTGGCTTGCCACACCGTCGGGAACGCCCGGCATGTAATCGGATTGGTGGACGGCGGCCGGCTGAGCAACGACGGCTTCCAGCCGCGTACGCTGGCACAATACAACTTTCTGGAAGGCGTGGCCTGGCGGGGCGATCCCGACCACTGCGATGTCATGGGGACGTGGCTGATGGATGAGGACGCCATGATGCCGGTCTTCGCGACCGAGGAGCCGGTTCCGGTGCGAACGGTCGTTCGGCCGGCCATTTGCACCATGGCAGGCGCCGCGCTCATGCTCAGCGACAAGGTGGAGGTCTATCAGGACGACGGGAACATCGAGGGCATGAAACGCAGCGCGCCCGTGCTGTTTACCGTTCCTGGGCAGCTCTACAGTTGCGGCCGCCAAACAGCCCCTTGGTGGCTGCAGGAGATCGACCGGCCCTTTGACCACTGGTCCGTGCTGGCGCGGTTCCAGTGGGGGGAGAAAGAGAAAGACAAGCACGTGTATCATTTCAAGGGCATGCCGCAACAGGAGGTCAAGTTCGCGGACCTCGGCCTTCCCGCCGACCGTGAATACCTGGTCTTCGAGTTCTGGTCGCAGAAGTTCCTTGGGAAGTCCAAGGGCTCGTTCACCGCACCGGCGATGAATGACAACAACGGACTGCAAGTCTTCGCCATCCGCGAGGCCCGCGAACATCCCTGGGTCCTCTCGACCACCCGCCACATCTCGCAGGGTGGCGTCAGCCTTTTGGACGAGCACTGGGACGGCACCGCGAAGGCCCTCTCCGGAAAAAGCGCCGTGGTCACCGGCGATCCGTACGTGATGACGGTCCATCTCCCGGATGGCTTCCGTCTCGAAGACGTCGAATGTGGCGGTGCGAAAGCAGAGATTGCCAATCAAAAAGAAACCGCCACGGTTCGCATCGTCCCATCGGCCACCAAGACGGTCCCGTGGAAGATGACGTTTGCGAAGCCATAGCCCGAACGAACAGAAAACATAAAGAAAACGCAATAGTGAAAGGAACGCAGCCATGCGAAGAGATTTGTTGTCGATGCGTGCTTCTCTTTTTCCGGCCGTGTTGACCGCGATGGCTTCGGCGATCGTGCTGTCGTTACCCTACGCCTCCGGGGCGGAGCATCCCTCCCCGCCCATGGGCTGGAACAGCTATACCGGATACAGCATCGCCGTGACAGAGAAGGAGTTGCTGAAGAATATCGATTTCCTCAGCGAGAATCTGCTTCAGTACGGCTACGATACGGTGACGGTCGATAACGGCTGGTTTCTGTCGGGCCAGGGCAAGGGAATCACCATCGCGCTTGATCCATATGGCCGCCCGGATTCGCACGAACACTTCTTTCCACGCGGGTTGAAGTACACGATCGATTATGCCCACAAGAAGAATGTGAAATTCGGCATCTGGCTTCTCCGCGGGATCAATCGCAGGGCGGTGGAAGAGAACCTTCCGGTCGAGGGGACCAAGTACCGTATGCGGGATATCGTCAACATGAAGTCGCGCTGCCCCTGGGCCGCGGAGCCGTGGTGGAACTACGGAGTCGACATGACCAAGCCGGGGGCGCAAGAATACTACGACGGCCTGATTCAGAAGTACGCGGACCTGGGCGTCGACTTCATCAAGTTCGACGACATCGTACCGAATCCGGATGAAGTGGAAGCGGTCGCCAAGGCGATTGCCAAGTGCGACCGGAAGATCGTTCTCAGCCTCTCGCCCGGCGATCACATCAAGGTGGAGCATAGCGATGCGTATAAGCGAGCGGACATGGTGCGCATCACCAGCGACATCTGGGATAATCGAGGAAGCCTGGAAACGACCTTCCGCCGATGGGAAGCCATGCAGGACTACACGGGCCCGGAGGTGGGAAGCTTCCTCGACATGGACATGATCTGCTTCGGCCGCCTGTACGTAACCCGCAATGGCGGATGGGACTGCAAGTTCACCGAAGACCAGAAGCGGTCCTTCATGATCCAGCGTTCGCTGGCCGCCTCGCCGCTGATGCTGGGCGGTCAACTGTACACGATGGACGAGTTCTCGATGAGCCTGTTCAAGCATCCCGATATCATCCAATGCGATCAGAACGCGGTGATCGGCAAACTCGTGCATCGCGATGGCAAGATCGACGTGTGGAAAACGCCCCAGCGCGGCAACGGCGATAACGGCTGGATCGGCATCTTCAACCGCGACGGAAAAGACGGGGCAACCGTTGAGGTCGGCATGCAAGAACTCGGACTGAACGCCGGCACGAAGTACGCCCTGAAGGATATCTG
>JABMRP010000901.1 GCA_013202535.1 Planctomycetota bacterium | reverse complement strand
TGGCCGAGTTTCGCCGCCTCGACCTGGAGAAGCTAAGGCCGAAATCCACCAAGGGCGGGGCGAAGAAGGGTGGCGGGAAGAAGAAGAGGTAGCCGGCCCGCGGACCGTATCTGGCACCGCCGGGAACTCACGCAGAGACGCGGAGCACGCAGAGGAGTCTTCGAGGTTCTGGGGCCGAAAAGTAGAATGTGCCTTTTTCGTGGCCCCCTGGATGCTACATGCCCTTTTCCGCCACCACGAGCATCTCGAAATCGTTATCCGTCAGGGCGTGGTCACGGCTGAACTCGCCCAGGTGGCAACCAAAGATGTCCACCTTAGCAAACCCGACCGTCTTCAGCAACCATCGCATCTCGGGCGGCGTGTAGTAACGCTCGTTGCTGGTGATCGAATGGGACTCGCCGTCGTCGTCGGTGAAAGTCATCTCGACCTGTTCGCGGAACGTCATCAGATCGAACGTCAGCTTGCCCGTCGCCGCGCCCGACTCGTTCGCCTCAAGAAAGTCCTTGACCGAATGATAGAGCGGAAACAGGGCGTTGAGCGTCGTCAGGAGCAGCTTGCCGCCCGGCCGCAACGCCGCAGCCGCGTGAACGAGGATCGCGTGGTTCTTCTCATCGGTCTCCATCAACGGAAACGCCCCTTCGCAGAACATGAGGGCTGCGTCGAACTCCTCGTTGAAGTGCGGCTCGGTCGCGTCCCGCCGTTGAAGCTCGACCGTCACGCCCGCCTCCGCCGCCTTCTCCCTCGCCACACGAAGCTGGCCCTCGGATAGATCGAAGCCAGTCACCTGGTAGCCTCGCTTGGTCAATTCAACGGCATGTCGGCCCGTCCCGCACGCGATGTCCAGAATTCGCTTCGACCGATCGCCCTCCAACTCCCGCTCCACGAAGTCAACCTCGCCCACGGTCCCTTGCGTGTAGCATTCCTTGTCGTACGTCCTGCCGAAGTTGGCAAACAGCGTCTCGTACCAATGCGTCATGTTGGGCGTCCCCCCAGGGTATGAATGGCGAGTGTCCACCGCGTCCCGCGCCGGGACCGGAGCTTGTGGCTTTGGACACCCGTCGCCGCCTGTAGGTTCGCACAAATCCGATAGAGTTTCCAGGCCCCGACACCCCTCGCTTGCTGCATGGTATTGTGAAGTGGACACGGAAAGGGAACATTCTACTCTTTCACGAACAAGTAGAATATCCCCTTTTCCCCCGCCTGTTACGCCGCACCTGTCCCACACCCTCCGCGTGCTCCGCGACTCCGCGTGAGCCTCTTTCTTCTCCCGAACTTATCGTTCAATCGCCCAGCAGTTTCTCTTCGAGAATGCGCGCGATCTCCTCGTTGTACTTACCCGAAACGGTTCGCGGCGGGATCCAACGCTGGTAGTCGAAGTCGGGAAACCGTAGCGGCTCGGACAGGTTGTGATGAACGACGTAGAAGTCGCGCACTCGGGCGGTCGTCTCCTCGTCGGCGTATTGCCCCAAATCGACGTCCGCATCGCGCTGCGCCGGCGGAGTCCGCTGGGCCGGCGGCCGGACCGCTTTGGTGAGCAGACCGGCCAATCCGGAGCCGACGTAGTAGAGAAATCCACGCGGGTCGAGCGCCGTGTTGATTTGCGGCCCGTCGCCATGGTCTCCCACCCAGATTCGGCGGTGCGTTTCCATGGTCCCGCCGGGCAGCCCGATTCCCAAGTGGACCTCCGCCTCGGGGTCGAATTGCTTCAGTGCGTCGATCAACTCGTGGACCTTCATCGGTCTGAAATCTCCGCGGCGATTGCGTTATTCGAACTCCCCCTCACCCGCTGGGAAGAGGGGCGTCCTGGTTGTTTAGCCCGGGTACCATACGCACAACTACGCGATGGGCGGCAACCTGTCAAGCCGGGGGAGACAGGAAACGGGACGCTCAGTTGGGCAGTTGGGCCACTTCGCCGCCGGCGCGGGTGCCCAACTCGTTGTAGAGCCGGTAGTCGATCGACTCGGGAAAGAATCGCACGCTGGCATCGCCCAGGAGCATGTTGGCCCCGCCCGCATGTAGGCTCTTGTAGCCGCTGGTCCGCCACCAGTCGCGACGCTCGCCGCCGTCGGTGTCCATGGTGTTGATCGGAATC
>JABMRP010000900.1 GCA_013202535.1 Planctomycetota bacterium | reverse complement strand
GATCTGATCGTTACCCACCATCCGTTGCCCTTCTTGCCCCTGAAACAGCTAACCACCGACACGACGACCGGCCGGATGCTCTTGGAGTTGATCGCCGCGCGGATCGCCGTCTACAGCCCGCATACGGCCTTCGACTCGGCCCGGGCGGGAATCAACCAGCGCCTGGCCCAGGGATTGCAGCTTCGGGACGTCTTGCCGTTGGTCGTCGGCGACGACGATCTAGGAGCGGGGGATCTGGGCGCGGGACGCTGGGGAAGGCTATCCGAGCCGCTCGCGCTGGACCAACTTGCCGATCGGACGAAGCAGTTTCTCCGCATCGAGCATCTTCACGCCGTCGGCGACCCCGAGCGGCCGGTGCGAACCGTTGCGGTCGCCTGCGGCAGTGCCGGGAGCTTCCTGGAAGACGCGCTGGGCGCCGGTTGCGATTGCCTGTTGACCGGCGAAACCCAATTTCACACATATCTGGAAGCCAAAGCCCGCGGTATCGCCCTTCTCCTGCCGGGCCATTTCGCCAGCGAGCGCTTTGCGGTGGAATGTCTGGCCGACGTGTTGTCCGAACAATTCACCGACCTGACCGTCTGGGCCAGTCAGGCCGAACGCGATCCGGTGCGGTGGGTGTGAGGCAGTGTTTCTGATTCAGTAATCTGAAGACACTATGGGCAGAAGCCCTTTCCCCACCGGCCCTGTGCCGGTGGTTTATTGGTTTGAGTACTACACGCCGCTTGCCCCACGCACGATTCGTCCGGCCTTCTCCGCAGCCTCTGGCTGCGGAGAAGGCCGGACGGGAGCGGAGGTTGATCCGACAACCCGCGTAGTTGCCAAACCAACGAGCCACCGGCACAGGGCCGGTGGGGAAGATGTGAAAACAGCAAGGTCCAAGCAGGATACGGCCAGGCGTTCTCGACACGCGGTCGCTTCCCATTTCCTCCCAACGCCGGGCACAAGTGCCGGGGCTAAACTTTGGGCGTCACTCAACCTCCCACGTCTCGCCGGAGTGGAACAGTTCGTCGAGATTTCCCTCGCCTTGTGCGGCCTTGGCTTCCGCGACTTGCTCGTTGATCATCACGTCGTAGCGGGGGGTGGTGACGGCGCGGAAGACGCCGATCGGCTCGGGGAAATCGGGCTGTCGCATCCGGCTGAGCATCAACGCCAGCGTCGGCCGGGCCGCCTGCTCGTCGTGGACCATCAGGTCGGCCTCGGTGAACTTGTCGCCTAGCGGGACCACCTCCGGCTCCATGCCGTTGAGGCGGATCCCCTTGTCCCGATTGGCGCCGAAGACCAGCGGCTTGCCGTGTTCCAGGGCCAGCGTATTGTCTTCCTTCGTTTCGCGGTCGGTCGCGTAGCCAAAGGCTCCGTCGTGGAAGACGACGCAATTCTGGTAGACCTCGATGAACGCGGTGCCCCGGTGCGTGGCCGCGCGTTCCAGCACCATGTTGAGATGCTTGGCATTGACGTCGACGGTTCGGGCGACGAACGAGGCTTCGCAGCCGATGGCCACCGAGAGGATGTTCAGCGGGTTCTCGATCGACCCCATGGGCGAGCTTTTCGAGACCTTGCCCAACGGCGAGGTGGGCGAATACTGGCCCTTGGTCAGCCCGTAGATGCGGTTGTTGAAGAGGACGATATTGATGTCCAGGTTGCGGCGGATGGCGTGGATCAGGTGGTTGCCGCCGATGCTCAGCGCGTCGCCGTCGCCGGTGATGACCCAAACGCTCAATTCCGGCTTGTACGCCTTGATCCCAAGGGCCACGCTGGGCGCCCGGCCGTGGATCGAATGGATGCCGTAGGTGTTCATGTAGTAGGGAAATCGGCTGGAGCAGCCGATCCCCGAGACGAAGACGAGCTTCTCGCGGGGAATCTGGCGCGCCGCCATCACCTTCCGCATCTGGGCGAGGATCGAATAGTCGCCGCAGCCGGGGCACCAGCGGACGTCTTGTTCGCTGGCATAATCCTTGGCCTTCGGCGCGACCGCCGCGACCGCCGCGACCGCCGCGGTCGGCGTGGTCGGCGTGGCCGGCGGAGAAGATTTGTCGGAGATCATGGCAGGGTCATTTCAGCAGGGATCGGATCTTGCGAACGACGTCGGAAACGATAAACGGCCGGCCGGCCACTCGGTTGAGTCCCACGGCCTCGAACCGGAATTGGCCGAGCAAATAGCGGCGAAGTTGGCCCAGGTTCAATTCGGGGATCAATACTCGATCGTATCGGCCGAGGATTTCTTCCAGATTGGCGGGCAGGGGGTTGAGATAGCGGAGATGGGTGAAGGCGACTGCGGCACCGGTCCGCTGCACGCGCCCGACCGCAGTGGCCAGGGCTCCGTAGGTCCCCCCCCATCCGAGCACCAGCAAGGGGCCTTCTTCTGGTCCGTCGACCTCCTGCAGCGGAATATCTCGGGCGATGCCCGCGATCTTCTCGGCCCGCAACATGACCATCTCGTGGTGGTTGGCCGGGTCATGGCTGACGTCCCCGGTGACGGCGTCCTTTTCCAATCCTCCGATCCGGTGCATCAAACCGGGGGTTCCGGGGATGGCCCACGGCCGGGAAAGCTGTGCGTCTCGGGTGTAGGCCTGGTACGGCTCCTCGCCCTCCTCTTGTCCGGGCGGATGCTCGACGTGGATCGGCGGCAGGTCGGCGACGTTGGGGATGCGCCACGGTTCCGAGCCGTTGGCCACGTAAGCATCGCTGAGGATGATCACCGGCGTCATGTAGCGGGTGGCGATCCGCCAGGCCTCTTGGGCGACGTCGAAACAATCGCCCGGACTACGCACCGCCAGCACGGGCAGAGGACACTCGCCGTGACGGCCAAACAGGGCGATGTTCAGGTCGGACTGCTCGGTCTTGGTGGGCAGGCCGGTGCTCGGGCCGGCGCGTTGCACATCCATGAGGATCACGGGCAACTCGGTCATGACGGCCAGCCCCAAGG
>JABMRP010000899.1 GCA_013202535.1 Planctomycetota bacterium | reverse complement strand
CCGCCGACCGTCTCGACGGCCTCCGCCTCGACTGGCCCGGCCGCTGGCTCTTGGTCCGCGCCAGCAACACCGAACCGATCGTCCGCGCCATCGCCGAAGCGGACACCGAGAGTGAAGCGCAGCGTCTGTGCGACGAAGCGGCGGAGGTGTTGGGCGGCGTGTGAAGGTCCCCTCTCGCTGCCGGGGATCGCCGATCGGGTTAGCCCGGTCGGGGAGCGACCGGCAGCCGACAAGATCTACCGCGCCGGGCGCAGCTCTCCCGACCTTGCCTCCCATCGCAGGCGACAAGAGAAAGGCTGTCCTTTCTGTTTTGCGGGTGCCGACTCCGTGGCCGCCACGCCCCGATCAATCTCGCCCGCCACCAAGAAACCAGGCGATGGCGTGTCGGACCCGAGCAGGTAAACGCATGCGGACAACTTGCGTCGGTGTGCGCCACCGAATGCACTACGCAGATTACCGTTTCTTGCGTCGGTCGTGAACACCGCCGCGCGCGAGCCAGGAAGGTTCGGCGACGGAGGGGGCGACCAAGAACGAGCTGCGGCACCAGCCTGAACGCTCCATTTGGTGCCACGGACGCAGCTTGGCTGGAGCTGAACGGGCGGCACGATGGCCGTTTCGGAAAAGGGTGGTTTTGCGAGACTCGGTCCGATCCAGCGAAAAGCCCCGCCACCCTGATCGAGCGACGGGGCTCTCGTCATCCAGACTTGTAGCAGCCGGACTCACTTCCGCTTCCGTCGCCAGCCATAGAAGGCCATCCCCAGCAGGCCGAGGGCGGCCAGGACCAGCGTGCTCGGCTCGGGCACGCCAACCGAAAGCTGGAGGATCTTATCACCCGGCAGCACGGTGGCTACCCAGTATTGGGCCGGCAAGAGTCCGGCCTGGCTGTCATCCAGGCCGAAGGTGCTGCCAAGCAGCATACTACCGGTGGTCGTCGTCACGACGTCGAAGGTGTCACCGGTGGCCGGCATGAAGCCATCCAACAGGACGATCTCCAGCGTGCCGTCCAGGTTGGCGTTGCCATCGACGCCGACGTAGTCACTGCCCGGGTCGGTGCCCTGGCCGTAGCCGTTGATCTCGATCTGGAGGTCGCCGGCCGCGGCCTGATGGTAATCGCCGAGAATGTTCGTCGTTCCGATCGTGGCCCCGGGAGCCAGCGTGCCGCCGTCCTGATCGAGCGTCATGTCGATGGAGCCGACATCCTTGAGCGTGCCGCCGGTAAACTCGAAGGTGGCCGGCTTGTTTCCTTTGAGGATCTGTCCGCCGGTGAGGTTCAACTCGCCTCCCTGGAGCTTGTAGGTTCCGTCTGCCGTGCTGGTGGCGGTGGCGTGAGTTAGCCACAGGTCGGTGCCGATCGAGACCGTTCCGCCTGCCTGGGTGAACACGCCAGGGCGCCAACTGGCGAGTCTGGCGAAGTTGTCCAACGTGAGCGTGCCCGAGTTGAGGACATACTCGTCGGCCGGGGCTTTGCCGGCCGATCGGGCTAGTTCCAGTTGGCCAGCCTGGACCGACCCGCCATTCTGAGTGAAGGTGCCGGTGCCCTCGTAGCCGACAAACAGCGTGGCGCCGACGTCGAGAGCCCCATCGTCGAGCGTGAACTGGCCGTCGCCCTGGTGGCCCACCCACATGTCGCCGTTGGTCGTGACGCTGCTTGCGCTTCCGGAAAGCGTGTACGAGCCGTTGGCGGTCGATACGCGCCCCAAGAGCAACCGGTTGGCATGGACCTGGCCGCCGGTCTGGACGACCGCACCGGTGGCGTTGCTGTTTTCCCCGACGCGCAAATCTCCGCCAACGTCGGTCTTGCCGCCGTCGACATTGAAATTGCCGGTGCCGGAATAGCCGACGTACATCGCACCAGTAACGTCCAGCGTGCTCGTGGCGACCGGCCCGGAGAGGTCGTAGGTGCCCTGCGAACCGGCGGTGTATGCAATCCGCATCTCATTGGAGGTCACGGTCCCGGCGGTTTGCGTCACCGTGCCGGTGCCGGTGTTCCTGACGCCGAGGTACAGTATACTACCGACCGAGAGGTCCCCGCCGGAGACTTCCATGTCGGCCGTTCCGTATTCGCCAACGAACATTTGGCCGCTGACATCGACAGTGCCAGTGCCGGAAAGCTGGTAAGTACCCTTCGATCCGGCGACATATCCAATGTTGACGTGGGGCGTAACAACGGTCCCGCCGGATTGCGTCATCGTGCCGGTGCCGGTGTTCCTGAGACCGACGAATAGTTTGCTGCCCACCGTGAGGTCGCCGCCGGACATCTCGAAGACACCCGTGCCGTATTCCCCGATTTGCAGTTGGCTGGCGACGTCCAGCGTGCCAGTGCCGGAGAGCCTATAGGTGCCATTGCCCGAGGCTTCCAGCCCCAAATAAAGGACCGAGCCGACGCTGACGGAGCCCCCGCTCTGGGTGACTTCGCCGGTGCCGTCGTAGCCCACTTGGAATAGTGGAGTAATTACCGAGCCGCCGCTGAGGTTGTAGTGGCCGTTGCCGGTGGGTTCGGCACCGACTCTGATTTCTTCGTTGACCGACACGGTCCCTTCGGTCTGGGTGAAGGTGCCGAGATCCCAGTTGCCAACGAACATCGTCCCGGCCACGTTG
>JABMRP010000898.1 GCA_013202535.1 Planctomycetota bacterium | reverse complement strand
CTTTCCGCTGGCGCGGTCGACGCAAACGGCGAACAATTCCTTGCCGTCGGCGGTGGCCGTGGTCATCCAGATCTGGTCTTCCCCAACGACCGGCGACGACCAGCCGCGGTCGTGGATTGGCGTTTTCCAGGCAATGTTTTCCGTTTCACTCCAGGAGAGCGGGAGGTTGGCTTCTTGGGCGTGACCGTTGCCAGCCGGACCACGCAACATGGGCCAAGCGTCGGCCGCTGATGCCAGCCCGGGCGGCAAGACGAGAGCCATCGCCAAAATCGTCGTTCGCATGTGTCGTTCCTTTCATCCACGCCCACGGTACATCGGCCTCCTATGGACCATTGTGGACGAGACGCCCCGCGACGTCAAACACTCAACGGAGCGGAGACGGGTTCTCCTGGAACTCGCCTCGCAACACCGAGAGCGGTTCACTGGTCGGCGGCGTGCCGCAAGAGTAGCGGCAACTCGACGATGATCCGGGTGCCTCGGCCGGGAGTCGAGCCGATGGTGGCCTGCCCGCCGAGCAAGCGAGCCCGTTCGCGGATGCCGTTGAGCCCGTAATGACGCTTTCCGACCCGGTCCGGCTCGAACCCGATCCCCCAATCGCGCACTTCCAGGCGAACGTGGGTTGCGTCTTGAGTGAGTTCAATCCGTATGTTCTCGCTTTGGCTGTAGCGACAGGCGTTGGTCAGACTTTCCTGGACGACACGAAACACGGTACTCTCCAACGGCCCCGCGAGCCGGTCGAAGGTGATATCCCGAACGAATTCGATGTTCGGGGCGCCGCGCTGCTGGTGTTCGCAAACGAGATACTCGATGGCGGCCACAATTCCCGATTCATCGAGGATCGGCGGGCGCAATCCGCTAATCAACCGCCTCGCTTCGCCGATGGCCTCGTCGAGCAAGTCGACACCGCCGGTGAACATCTCTCGGTTCTCGCCCAGATCGTCCGCGTGGGATTGCTCGAATCCCTGAAATCGGAGCATGGCACCGGTGAGTTGCTGCGCCAGGCCATCGTGGATCTCATAGGCGACCAGCTTGCGTTCTCTTTCTTGCAGGGAGAGTAATTCGGTGAGCAGACGCTGTTCTTTTTGCACGGCCTCTTCGGCCTTGACGCGCGCAATGGCGGTGCCGGTCTGGGCGGCGATGGCCTCCAGCGCGTCGCGGGAATAGACGGGCACCTCCTCGCGCCGAAAGGAGCCGACGTTGAGGCAGGCGACGATCTCGTCTTCGTGTGCCACGGGCAACACGGCCAGCCCCTTCAGACCGGCCCTGGCCAGGGCGTCGCGAATCTCCGGCGGCAGTTCGGCTGCCTTTGAATAAAACGGCTCGCCGCGCCCGACGACCGCCATTTGTGGGTCGTCCTTGTCGAAATGAGCTTCCCGACGGAGGAAACCGGCCGACAACCCGCGATGGGCCACCAGATCCATCCCTCCCTCGTCGTTGGCCAGGTAGATTCCACCGCAATCCATGCCGGAGGCGGCAATCGCGGCGTCCAGGCAAGCGTCCAGCGCTTCCTCCAAGCCGGTAGCCGTACTCAGAGTGATTCCCAGGTCGCGCTGCGCACGCATCAATTCCTGAGCCCGTTTGCGCTGCGTAATGTCGATGGCCACGCCCGCCACGGAGACCGGCTGCCGGGTCTCATCGGCGATCGGAAACTGGATCGTCAGCCAATGGTGCGTGCCATCTTCCTGTGACATGTCTTCAATCGTCTCGATCGCTTCATTTCGGGAGATCACCTCGCGGTCGACGGCTCGCATCCGCTCGGCCATTTCCGGAGGCCACAGTTCCAGGTCCGCCTTGCCCTGCCACTGGCTCAGCTTAACGCCCACGACGCGCTCGAAACCCGGGTTGAAGTAAAGGTAACGGCCCTCGGTGTCTTTCATGTAAGCCACGCCGGGCAGGTGGTTCATGAACGCCACGAATCGCGCTTCGCTCTGGCGAAGCTGTTGCTCCACCTGCTGGCGCTTGGCGATATCGTCTTTCAGCGCGGCGTTGGTGGCCGCCAGTTGGGCCGTGCGCTGCGCGACGCGCTCTTCCAACTCATCGTGTGCCTCACGCAGCGCCTCTTCCGCCTTGCGGCGATCGACGATATCCTGCCACTGGCGAAGCGCCCGACGCACGATGCGCGGCAAATCGGACAGCGTGGCGGCCGACTTGACCACGTACTCGATCGCCCCACTCTTAATCGCCTCCACTGCCGCCTCTTCGTTCCCCTGGCTGGTCATCAGTACCACGGGGTACGTTCGCTGCCGCGGATCGCCGGAAAGAAAAGCCGTTCCGCGCCCGTCGGGCAGGATCAAGTCGGAAAGGAGCAGGTCGGGGGGTGCCTCGGCAACCATCGCCTTGCCCTGGCGAACCGTTTCCGCCACCGACAGCTCGACGCCGCCGTGGTTGGTCTCCAACTCGCGGCGGACCAAGAGCGCGTGGTCGGGATCATCCTCGACCAGGAGGATCTTCAAGGGCCTCGTGGGCATCGTCGACAGTCTCCCCGTACGGCTACCCTTCTACCCAAATGAACGACATACCGGCAAGTGTAACGCGCCGGGCCCTCGGCGCAAACCACATACCCCTGCCCTTCGTTCGGGGGAGATCGCCGGTGCTCCTACTTCTCCAGGAGCGTTTCCAGCCCCTGAAGGTTCTGCTTGAGACTCTCTTCGGCGTCGAGTTCGCCGCGGTGGTCGAGGATGCCGACGGGACCGTCGTAACCGCTCTGGCGGACGATCCGCAGCATCGCCCGGTCGTGCTGGCCCTGGCCGATGGGGAGAATCTTCGACTGCGCGCCGTCGTTCATGCCGTTGAGATTCAGGCAGAGCAGGTACGGTTTCATCCGGGCGAACACTTCGGCGAAATCGCCGATGTGGCCATGTCCATGGTGGAAATTGTAGACGATCCCCACGTGGCGGGCATCGGCGTTGGCTCGTAGCCAGCGGACCACCGCCACGAGGTTCTCCGGTTCGCCTCCCCATCCGCCATGGTTGTAGATTCCGAATCTGCAGCCCAGTTCACCGGCTTGCTTGACCAGCGGCAGGAGTTGTCTGGCGGCGGATTCCACTTTCTCTTGTTGGGTTCCACTGCTTGGGCTGGGCGCGGTCCGCCAAATCTGCGGGTGGATGTCGTGTTTCCGAATCAGCGGCGCGATTTCCGGATGGAAGCTCCAAAAGGCGAAAAACTCGATGTCCCGCCGCTTCATCTCAAGGATCTCCGCCTCGAAGGTCGGCACGTGCTGCCCACGCCAGTCGTAAGCCAGGCGGCCGATCCCGAGCCGCGCGAGCATCTCGGCCCGCTCCTTCGGCCCACGCTCTTTGGCGTCAAACGGCACGATGCACCAGGCAACCAGATTCTCCTTGGAAAAATTGTCGGCACCGGGGTTGGTGTCGACGGCGACTGCAGGGATGGGGG
>JABMRP010000897.1 GCA_013202535.1 Planctomycetota bacterium | reverse complement strand
TCATGACGACTTGACGTTGGTTCTTGCTCTTGCAGACCGCCGGGTCGGGTTCATGGAGAAAAGAGCTGATCGGAAAACACGCGCCGTCAATGCCGTATCGGTCTTTGGCCAGGTATTTGAACCGAGGAAGCATATCGGCGATGTATGAAATCCAGGGGTCGGTCAACTCGGGCTGGCCGGCGGCGGGCAGGGGCCAAAAGGCTTGCCAGGCGTTGTAATTATGATGAATATCCGCGTGCCACGGGGTGACATCGGTGGCCAGAGGAGGCATCAGTGCCACGGGAGCAGCGCCGGACTTGCATACGGTCTTGGCGAAGTAGAGCATCCGGTACCACCAGCGCTGCAGCTCGTTATCCGCCAGTTCAACACCGCTTCGCGACCAGTAGGTTTCCCAGGCCTGCTCATGTGCGGCAATGAGCGCGGCCTCATCTTGCTCGACGGTGTTCTTGGCCAAGGCGATGGCCCGCTGAAGCACGTCATCGGTTTCGATGTCGAATGACGTGACGAGCGAAATGGCTTTCAGATTGCCTTTGCTGGCCACGGCCACGGCATAGTCCATCCCCCGGTAATCGATATCACCGGGCATGTTCATCAACAGCCAGGAGATGCCGTCGGTTGTTCCAAGTTTGGCATCGGGCAGGGTGGCCGCCTTGATGGGCTCCAATACCACGGGGTCGGGGCTATTGACCAGGACCACATTGCTCTGGTGCAAAATGCGGACCTGGGTCGGTTTGGCTGCTGTCGGTGTGATGGATGCAACGGCCTTGCGGATATCGAGGTGGCCCTGCAATGACAGAGGTTTGTCAAACGTCAACGGGGTCTTCTGGTCGCCATTTATCAAATACGGCGAGTTGATCTGGTTCTTGGCGAGCTTGCCGTCAAGGGTTCTTGTATAGAGAATAATCCTGGCGACGGGGCCGGGTTTGAAATCGATCTTGATTTGTTCTTCGCTGGCCGGCGACTTCGTCCATCCGGTGGCATGAATAGGTGTGCCGGCCGGATCAAAGATATCGACATAGTACTCGGCGTTTTCGGATCCTTTCACGCTCAGATGAAAGGACGAGACCACGGGATTGCCCGGCAGTTGTGCCTGGTAACCGGTGGATTGCAGCGCACCGCCGGCGACCTCCATGACGGCCCCGGATCGGTCTTCGCTCGGGGTTAGCGCGTGTTGGGTGGCCCCACGAATGCAGCGCCAATAGAGAGAGCCCGACGGTGCCATGCGGCCTAACCGCAGCGCGGTTGCACAACGGGGTTGCGGATACGGCTTGCCATAGCTTGGCGGAGCGCCCGTCGACCCGGTGATCTTGCCCGTCGCCACGTCGGCCTTGGGCGTTGGGCCGTCACCGGACGTATCAACCCGGGCGTCCCAGATATCGTTCTTGGTGATCCGCATGAATAGCCCGCCATCCTTTTCCCAGACAATGCCGTAAAGATCGCCATTGCCGAGCATCAGGCTTTCGCTTTGCCCGTCGCTCATCGAAGATAGACTGACATTGGCATTTTCCAACGCTGCCGGAAAAGGGATATTCTCGGCATTTGCCAAACTGCCGCAAGTTATGCCCGCGGCCACGATCATTGCTCCAGCGATCATCTTCATAGTCTGCGTTTTCCTATTGGATATCCAAGCACGTCGGCGTTTATACTATTCTACCACGAACCACGCAAACCCTTCCGCTTCGATCTCGACGGGGATCTCGACCGAGTAGTCCCTTGCTAGAGTGTAGCTTTTCGGCGCGCCTTCCTCTTGGCGAATTTCGGCCGTGTCGGTCAGGCCCGTGTAATAGAGGTTGACCTTCAGGGTGCGCTTTACCGTTTCCTTCAGCGGATTGAAGACCACCAGCATGCCCTTCTGCTGGAGTTTCGGATTGACGTGCAACATCCAGTCGATGTCGCGGCCGTCGGCGCGGCGGCCGTGGATCATGTCGCTTTCGAGAATGGCGCGATACTTCTTGAACCAGTCGACCCGCTGCTTGACCATCGCCTTGGTGCGATCGGTGTCGTAAAGCCGCGGGCCGCGATAGCAGGCCTGCACGCCCAGGGCCAGATTGCTGGTGAGCATGCGCTGGTAATGGTCGAGGTGCTCATCGAGCGGCTCGATCGTGGCCGCGGCCCCACCGCCGTGGTATTGGGTCAGCGGCACGAACATCCAGCCCATGCTGGGCGTTTTGTACCATGTGCCGTCGTAGATATTCTGGCGCGTGATGATCACCTGCTGGGCCCTGGGCAGCGACCAGGCGACTTCGCGATAGCCCATGCCGCATTTGTTCGTGCCGTTGAGGAAATACTGGTCGGGAACATTGAGGAAAATGCCTTGGGCGCGACACCGCTTATAGAAATCGGCGATGATCCGCCACTGCACCCAGCGCGAGTCTTGCTCGCCGCGGTAGAACGGCGGCCGGGCTTTCGTGTCGACGTCGCCCGGGTAGCTGCCGTCGTGCTCCAGCAGCGTAAAGCCGCTCTTGCGATAGAACGTATCGAGCCGATGAAAGTAGTCCCGGCCCCATGGCGACGCCAACGACGGGCAGCGTCCGTGGGTCACCGGAACGCCTTCGAGCGGAACGATGTTGTCGGCCCCCGCGTTGGCGCTGGAGAGCAGCGAGTAGGAGCCGACCTCGACACCTCGCTCCTTGGCGTAGTCGGCGATCTTGTTGGCATAGGCGAGGTTGTCGTCGCTGATATTCAAGGTATTGAACCCGCTGCCAAACGACATGATCGCCATCTCGAAGCCGACTTCCGCACACTGGTCAAGCGCGCGCTGGACCGTGTTCCAGTCGGCGGAGCGCACGTGCAGCATCAACGGGTTTTCGGTGACCCAAGGGGCGAGCGTGCGGACCATGCGGCAAAGCGTCAGCGATTGCCGGTCTCGATCATAACTGTCGTACGGCAAAATGAACGCCCGGCACGAAACGAACTCTTCGCCCGGCGCGACCTCTTGAGCCGGTCCGTGCGTGGGACTGACCCGCAACAGGCAGGGCGTGATCCGCGCGTAGTTCACCTGCTGGCTGTACTTAGGGTCCGGGCCCCAATGCACGACGTGCGCGTTGGCAAACTCGGGCGTAAACGAACCGAAGGCGAAATCCGTCTCGACGTGGATATTCGGGCGCGGATACCTCCCGGCTACGTCGGCCCGTTCTTGCGGCATGCGGAAATCCGGACAGACCAGCGACGCCGCCTCGACCACGGCCAAGATCTCGCTGGTGAACCGATCGACGGTGATCGGTTTGTCCGTGCCATTGTCGACCGTGATCCACTTGCTCATGCAGGGGATGCCGTCGTAAAGCTCGTAGTGGACGGAAACGGTGATCTTCTTGCGAACTTCGCCGCTGTCGGTTTTCGTCGCCGCCGACTCCCGAGGCATTTCATAGTCCATCCGCAGATAGATGCCCTTCGGCGGCCAGACGGCATCGGGCGCATGAGGGCGTACGCGTTTCCAGGCGAAACGTTCCTCGGGTTCTCCGACCTCGAAGCCGGTAAACTTCAGCGCCTTCGGATCGGCTTTGAGCGCATCGATCCACTCGGGCAGAATGAACGCCTGATTGGGTTGTCCCACCAGCCCGCCCACGTCGTAGTGTACTCCGTCGATGGTCACCGCCGCCTCGGCGCGGACACTGCGCAGCAGGGCTTGGCCCGTCACCAGGTTATCGAAACCCACCGTCGCCGCGTTGGGCGCCAGCCGGAACGTGCGGCGGATCAGACCGTTGCCCAGCACGATCTCGTCGGGCTTGTCCGTGCGATAGACGCCGGCCTTGTAGGACGCGGCGTCGATGAGCCAGTCCGGCGCCGTAGCCGGGGCCGGAGGAAGTTTCGGCAGTTGGGCAATGTCGGCGGCCTGTACCGCGGCGGCCAGTCCGATCAGCAGGACGCTTGTCACTTGGATGGTTGTTTTCATTGGTTCCTTGCTTGCTCTGTCATGGTTCACACCGGCTGTCTACTGTTCAAAGGCCGTCACCTCGACCAGATGGCGCCCGGTATTGGCGGAGTGGTGGGTCTGGGTGACTCGAATGTAGCGGAC
>JABMRP010000896.1 GCA_013202535.1 Planctomycetota bacterium | reverse complement strand
CTCCTGGCCCGCGGTGGCGTAAAGGCCGACGATGTGGAACCAATACGCTTTGGCGACGTCTTTCGGACCGGGTTCGGAAGTGTCCGAGGGCATGTTCTTGCGAAGGTAGGCCACGGCCGCCGAGAGCAGCTTTTCGCCCTTGGCGCGAGTTTCCGCCCCGGCGATGAGTTGTCCGACCGCCGAGCGAACTCGCCCGGCGACTTCCTCGGGAAGGCGGTTCTCGGAATAGCTGGTCGCCAGCGCTTTCACGCCATCGGTAAAACCGCCCAACGCGAAATGGTGGGCGGCCAGTTGTCGCGAGGCTTCTTCGCACAGTTGCCTGCTCTGCGTTCGCGGGGCATCGAACGTGAGCTTCGTCCACAGTTCGATCTGGGTGTCGCGGTCTTTCTCGACGCCCGCGATCTCGACCAGATCGACCATGACGTACACGGTTGCCGGATGTTTCGGATGGTCGGCCAACACGCTTCGATACGCTTCCTTGGCCTTGGCGATCTGGCCGATGTCCTTATAGGTTTGGCCGATATAGTACGCGGCGGCGACCGCCTCGGGCGAGTCGGGCCAGTAGTCGATCACCGACTGGAAGCCCTCCTTGATCGCCGTATTGGCCTTGCGAAGCCGCAGTTGACAGAGGCTCCACTTGAGTTGCGTATAGGAGCCCGCCTCGCTCCGCTCGTAAAGTGCCAGGTACTTCTCGTACTCGGCCAGCGCCACCTTCCAGTTCTTCTCGCGAAAGTACTTTTCTGCAATCTGCAATTGGTATCGTTCGACCTCGCGAAGCTTGGCCCAGCGTTCGGTCGACATTTCGTCAAGCCCGGCCGCGGTGGCCGTGGAAGTCATTGCGGCGATTGCCAGTGCCGCCAGGCAAAGTCGGCGCATCGTACCGGCAAGGTGTATCGACATGTTCATGTTTCTCATCGTGATTCACTGTTAGCCCGTTGAAATCGTAACCCGAAGCGTGAGCGAGGAAGCAAAGCGGTCGAATTCCTCACAATTCCCGTCCCTCGCTTACGCTTCGGGTTACGATTATGTGTTGTTCAACGGGCTGCTAACATCAATTCCTCAGCTAAACGACATGTGCCGGGGCTAAACATCTCAGATGGACTTCTTTTGCGCCGCCAGCCACTTGCTATACTCGGTATGGGCGTAGAAAATAATGTTCGTGCCCAGTTGGTAACATGCTTCCCAGATTTCGGCCCGCACGCCGGCGTGGTCGTCGCGCCAGGCGTCGCCGATGTCGCCGGGATGGTAGTAACAGAGCCAGCGGCCGTCCTTCCACCAGCCCAACGCCTCGCGGCCGCCGTGCGGCGATGCGTAGGGGAAAAAGGCGATGGGGTAGGGAACTTTGTGAATCGCGTCGTCCAGCGGGATCGTCACCGGGCGGATGCCGGGCAATACGCGGTTCATCATCGCCACGAACTGGTTGTGGAAATGACGGCTGCCGCAGTTGTCGCCGAAGAGCATCCCGTGCTTGGTGGTTAGGAAGTCGCGAAGGATCTTCACTTCGGTATTGGTCAGCGAGATGTTTTGCTGGCCGGTCATGTAGACCAGCGGCGGGCTCTTGCCGACGGGAAAGTTGCGCAGTTGGATGATGCGGCGAGATTCGGTCTTGTCGGCCACCTTGTGACGAGTGCGGATGCCGTACTCGCGGAGCATGTTGTCGTCGCCGCCGATGCCGAAATTCTGATCCCAATTTCCGCCCGTGTATTCCAGGCGGATCAGCCGAACCTTGCCGCGAGCCGTTCCGCCGCCGAACCCCGCTCCGGCGCCCTCGCCGTAACCGACGGTGTAGGCGTGTTCGGTCGCTTCGGTGAGACTGAGTTGCACGTCGTCGATGGGCGGCGGATTGAAGAGGATCGCGCTATAAGGGTTCACCACGAACTTCTTACGTTTGATGGTCTTCACGCGAACCGTTTGGGCAAGTGCCATCTGCTGTCCGCCGCCGGCCGGCATCTCGTAGATCTCTTCGCACCCTCGGATCCGGCTCAGCGCCAGCGCGACCAGCCCAAAGGTGAGAGAATAGTACATGAAAGTCATCACCGACTGGTTCAGCTTTCCCGCACGCCGACCGTAGTACCAGGCTCGTGGATCGAGCGGATTCCAGATGGTCCGGCGGCGCCGGTCCGTGGCCCGATCGGCGCGCCGGTACATGGCCGCGGGTCTGTCCAAGCGGGCATCGGCGGAATTTCCGGCGGCTCGGCGCTGTGCCTCGTGACGTCGCGTGGCCCGATCAACGAACCAGACCACCCAGGCCAGCCCGAGGAGAAACAGCCCCACGAGGCCGTATCGGGCCAGATTGGCGCGGAGCGTGTCCCAGACCATCCAATGGGCCGCGACGATGGCAAGTTGCCACCAGGTGACGTAGAGGACGCTGGCGAAAAACGCCACCGCGACGTTCATCCGGCGTACGCTCCAGGCCGCCCAAGCGAGCCAGAGAATGCCCAACGGAAGCGCGCCGAGGGCCACGGCCCAATGCACCCGGGTGCCGAGCTGTTCGAACCAGATCTGATCCACGCGCACCGGGAGCCACGCGATCAGATAAAGACCGGCGAGGGCGGCCCAGAGCTTCGCTGTTAGCGAGGTCGGCGCCATGGGGTTGACCGAGTGGGGTTTGGTTGCCGGTTCCTGGAACTACTCGATTCCGTCGAGCAGATTGTCGAGATCCGTCTCGCGGGGATTTTGCTTTGGATCGGAAGACCGCGTTTCACCGATTCCCATAGCGTCGACGGCCCGATCGGGGTCTGTTGGCGAACCGCCGGCGGTCGTAGCGGCGGGACTCGCCGGTTCGGCGGGACTCGACTCGGCGGGGGCCTGCGCCGCCGCGGCAGTCTGACCGGACGGCTTTTTCGGCTCGGCTGCTTCACTGCCTTGGTAGTAGTACGGAACGGCCGTCAGCGCCACCAGCAGTCCGGCGATCAGGACCGTGGCCAGAAGGACGCTTCGGGCCAACCCGCTGGTGGCCACCAGCCCGAGCACCTCCTGGGGGCTTCGATTCCGCATGTTTCCGAGAAACTGGCGAAGTTCGGCAACCGTGGCGGAGGCGTCGGACTTCAATCGTGTCACATCGCCGCCGATGCCGCCAGGTTTTAACCCGCCTTCGGTCGCATTACTTTTTGCATTGTCCATCGTCACATTCTTTCCTTTTCCAGGATATGGACCATATCGCCGCCGGCTTCGCTGATTGCCTCGATCACCGGTTCAAATCGTACGGCCTGTGTTTCGTTGTGAACCTTCAGCAACACGGTCCGCTTCCCCGGCGGTGCGTTGCCCAGTGCCTCGCGGATACCGTCGGCCAGATCCCCGAGGTGCGTCTCTTGGCCGTTGAGGAACAGCCTATTCTTGCTGTCGATCACCACACTGGCCCGGGACTCGCCCGCGGGTTTGACCGTCTTGACCGCGGCCGGTTCCCATTGGAGAAAGCTGTCGTCGTTGGCCCGAGCAAGGATAACAAAAAAGATCAACAAGTTGAAGGCGATATCGCCCATGGCCAGCGAGGGTACTTCGGCACGCGATGTTCGACGTCGAATTTTCATGCTACGGGACCCGCACTTCCTCTTCTTCCTCGCGCAAAACGGTAATCACACCGCCGGCCTCGTCGATCAGCGTCGTGTACTTGATCCAGTGATGGTAGGGGACCTCGGGTTTGCTCTTGACCACGACGACCCTGTCGCCGGGCCGAACCTTGCCCACAAGCAGGGCCGTGAGCTTGGGCACGAACTTCCGCGGCTCGACGACTTCGCCGTCGATCATCGCGGCCGTTCGGGTGAGCGTCACCTCGATGTTTTCGATCTTGGGGGTCTGCTCGTTCTGCGTTTCGCTTCGGGGTAGCGTTTGCCGGTGTCCTTTGTCGGGCTGCACCGACGCGCAGACGAGGAAGAACACGATCAGATTGAACGCAATGTCACCGGTGGCGCTGGACGGCAGTTCGGCCATCAGTTTGGTTGCGCGACGCGGTTTCATGATTCCAGGATTACGGTTCGGGTGCTGACTACAACTCCGGCGAGTCGCCGGTTTCCTTCTGCCCCAGGGCCATCTGCAGCGTGACGGTTTCGATCAACTCGGTCGCCGATTCTTCGACCTCCAGCACGTAGCGATTGATCACGCTGGTGAAGTAGTTGTAAGCGATAAACGCGGGAATGCCGACGATCAGCCCGAAGCAGGTGGTCAGAAGGGCCGTCTGGATACCGCCGGCGGCCGCGACGACGATATTCACCTCGCCCATCCTCGCCACGATGTCGCCAAAGGCAATGATCATTCCCTGCACGGTTCCCAGGAACCCCAACATGGGCGCGACGCTGGAGACCGTGGCCAGCACGGGCAGATGGCGCTCCAGGGCGGCGACGATGTGGACGCTGTAATCGTCCATCGCCTTGACGACCTGCTCCTCGATGTGCCCCGCGTCGTAGTTCAGCCGGCTGAGCACGACGAACTTGCGCACCCCGGCCGAAAGGACCGCGGGAACGGGCCCTTCCTGGGCATCGCAGGCGGCCAACGCTTCCTCGGCCCCACCGGTTCGGAGCAGATCGGCCACTTCGGCCCGCAGCGCGCTGGTGTCGGTGGAAAGCATCTTCAGGCTGCGATAGCGCTCGATCATGACGCCGGTGGCGATGATTCCCATCGCCAGGATCGGCCACATGAAGAACCCGCCTTCCAGCAGCAGCCCGATGGCACCGCTGTCGAGGATGTCCTTCAGTTCGTCCTTCCAGGTAGGCGTGTCGGGCTGCAGATCGGGGTCATCGGCCGCCGGGACCTCATCCGAGGGCAGAACATCCTCGGGCGCTTCAGTAGCGGTAGACGCCGCCGGCGCCGATGTATCGGGGGCCGTCGGCGGGTCTGCCGGATCTTGGGCCGGCAGAGCCGTGGCGAGCAAGAGCAAGACGGCAGTCAGGATGTAGCGCATGGGCAATCACTCAACTCGCCAAGGGGTTACTCGTTCAAACCGGCTTCTTCGTGCAGCTTCTCGAACTGATCGAGCATCTCCGGCATGGCCAACCGCCCGCGAGCGTACTTGGCCGCCTCGCTTTCCGGGTGGTCCCAGCGGCAGCGGTTGTACCGGCTAAAGGCATCGGCGAACTTCCTGCCCTGGCGGTAGCTCTCACCCGACCAGAACATCGCGTCGGCCGCCAGATGGCTCTCGGGGAAGGTTTTCACGAAGCCGTCGAAGCTCTCGGCCGCCTTCGCAAAGTCTTCCATCTTGAAGTAACACTGGCCCACGCGGAACGCCATCCGCGTGGCGTGTTCGTGCCCCGTGAATTTCTCCAGGAACTTCTCACCCACCTGGGTCGCGACCTCGAAACGCTCCTTCTTGTAGAAGAAATCGGAGATGCGGATCATCGCGCTGGCGATCAGGGGGCTGTTGGGATAGGTGGCGGCCAGGGTGACGTAGGCCTCCAGCGCCCGATCAAAGTCGCCCGCCTTCTCGTAACATTGGCCCATCTTGTACTGGGCATCGGCCGCCAGCGAGTGGTCGGAGTATCGCTGAATGATCAACGCGTACGAGGCGATGGCCTCGTCCCATTGCTCCAGTTCCTGGGCGAATTGGCCCAGCAGGTACGTCACCCGCGGCGCGTACTTCGGATCGGTATAGTCTTCCATCACTTCGCGAAGGATGCGCCGGCCGGCTTCCAGATCGGCTTTCGTCTCCTCCTCGCGGCCCAGTTGTTTGTGGCTCTTAAACAACTCGAAGTAGCTCTCGGCCACGTGGAACTTGGTCTCCACGGCCAGATCTTCGTTATTGAACGTCTTGGTAAACGCGGCCACCAGCCCGTCGGTGCCGATCACCACCGGCAATTGACCGGCGACCTCCAACTCGCCCGTCTCGGTGGGCGCGGTCGGATCGACGTAGCGGGCGCTGACCGTGTCGCCGAAGAAACTCTCGATGACCGGCTCGTCGGCCTGGAGATTACCCGGGGTGGGTTGCTCGACGGCTTTCAGTAGAAGCGATCCGGTGAACACCCCGCTGTGGGCCAGCGTCTCTTCCAGGGGCACTTCTTCCTTCTCGCCTCGCTCCGTGGTCACCTCGACGGTGACGACGTCGCGCTCGTCGGTCGCGTCGCGATCGGCGTCCATGACGCGAAGGAACATCTTCTCGCCGACGTGCAACTGTATCATCGGCTCCTCGTACCGGCGATCGGTACAGACCAGCGTGCCGGCGGTAATCAGCCGTCCGCGAGCGTCGATCGCGGCCGCTTCGCCGGATGGGCGAACCGTGTCGTTGTAGGTGGCCGTGACGATGTCCTTGCCCGTGACATTCAACACCCGAGCGACCAGCCCCCGATCGGCCGCCGTGGCCGATTCTTCGTCGACCACCGGACCGCCGATGACCGAACGGGGCATGTCGGAGGTGCGGGGGACGATTTCCGGACTGCCGGCGCCACCCAATTGCAGGATCACCTGGCCGACGAATCGGCCTTGGTGCAATGCGTCGGCGTCGCCGTTGTCGGAGAAACGCTGCCGACGGTCGGGATGGTGGGCGTCGCACACGACACAGTGAACGT
>JABMRP010000895.1 GCA_013202535.1 Planctomycetota bacterium | reverse complement strand
TGCCCTGGAGCAGGTTGAGACGCATCTTGGCGTCCCAGGAGGAATAGCGGTTGTGGCGGTCGATGAAGGCGTGCAAGTCCTTGTAGTCCAGATGTAGCATCGGCTCGCGCAGGTAAGCGGCCGAACCGCCCAGGACGACGTGCTCGTGGACCTCGACGTCGCCGGCCGAAGCGAGTTCCTCGGTGGCCAGCGTCTCGTAACGTCCCGCATCGCGCCGCAGCAGCCGCATATTCCAACTCGGGTAGTTTCCCCCCCAGCGGATCCATTTGCCCAGGAAGATCTGCTTCCGGTTGAGATAATAGCCGTCGTGCTTGGGGCCGGCAGCGAACTCCCGCTGGATTTCCTCGTGCAAGGCCGGCGTGATCCGCTCGTCGGCGTCCAAGAGCAGAATCCACTCGTTGCCCAGTGGCAGGTTGTCCATCGACCAGTTCTTCTTCCTCGGCCCGCCGGGCCGGTAGTCGAACTGCACAACCCGGGCGCCACACTCCTCGGCGATCTCGCACGTGCGGTCCGTGCTGCCGGAGTCGACGACGAACACCTCGTCGGCCCAATGCACGCTCTGGATGCACTCGGCCAGGTTGCGTTCTTCGTTGAGCACGGGAATAATCACGGAAACGGGCAGCGTGGTCTCATCCGCCATGCGGTTATCTCCTTCTTCTTGCCCCGTTGCACGCGGTGTCTCGACGAACCGGCTCATGCGAGTATCTCCTTGTAAAGATCGTCCAATTGACTCACCACGGCCGGCCAGGAAAGGTGCTGTTGGACGAACGCCTTTCCTCGCTGACCCATCGCGGCGCAGTCGCCGTCCAGTAGTTGACGGATCCCATCGACCAGCGCGTCGACGGTCCCCTCGACGGTCATGCCGCCACCGCTTCGGTCGACGTACTCGTGACTCGCCACGCCCGGCGTGACCAGCACCGGCAGTCCATGAGCCATCGCCTCGACCACGGCAACGCCGAAGTTTTCGTCGATCGAAGGTAGAGCGAAAAGCCGGGCCGTTGCCATCGCGCCGTGTTTCAATGGACCTTGAAGGAATCCGGCGAATACGACCGTCTCCTCCATTTTCAGACGGCGCACGGTGTCCCGGACCACGGGCAGATGTCCCGCGTCTTGGCCGGCAACCAGCAGGCATATATCCGGGACGTCTCCGCAGAGAACGGCCATGGCCTCGACAAGTAGTTCGAGCCGCTTTTTCGGCGCGATCCGCGACATGTAGAGGACCACGGGCCGGTCCCGCAATTGGGGAAAGTGGTCCAACAGGGAACGAGCCGCCCGCTGGAGATCCACCTCGGGCACCTCCGCCCCGAGCGGCACAATCCGGGTTGGCGTATCGGGAAACGCTTGCCGCAATTGGCCGGCTTCGTCGGTGGACGTGGCGTGCAGACACGCGGCGTGCTGGATATCTCGTCGCAAAGACAGCCTGGTGAAGAGTCGTTTGAGCCACTGATGCCCCGACTGAAAGCAACTGGCATCGAGGCATCCGGTCGTTCGCACGATGTACGGAACTCCGTATCGGCGGGCCGTCTTTGCGGCGACGCTTGTGAGGTAGGCAAAGGCTCCGTGGATGTGGACAATCCGAGGCCTGCTCGCCCGGTCGGCCATTCTCCGAACGAGCCATTTCCGACAGTCAGGCGACCACCCGTATCTCAACCAAGGCCCCCGCCGCCCAAACGCCCGACCGACAAACACCTCGGCCCCCGCAAACGCCGGGTCGGCCGCAATGCAGTTCACGTATTCCACCGCGTCTTCCCACGGCTCGGCCGACTGCCGATCGGTCGCCACCAGGGTCACCTCATGCCCGGCGCGTACCTGCTCGCGCACCAGATGCCGAATCGCGTGACTCGGCCCGCCGGAGCGTGGATCGAGGCTGTGGATGACGTGGAGTATTTGCATCGCGCTACTTTCCAAAACTCAAAACGTGTTGTAGAACGGAACTCACGGTCTTCTCGATGCCCGTCAAAAGAGGATACCTTCTCAAGTCGGCCTCTGCTTCGGCGGAGTCATCGGTCGTGAAAGGGCCCAAGCCGAGTGCCTTTGCCGCTGGCGTGCCCACTCCCAATAGGTCAATTGCGGTACACGGTCGATCAGGCCGACTCCGAGTCCGATCAAGAGTGAATTCAGCGTGCTCCCCAGCAAAGCACTGGATTCCCCGATTCCGTGAACCAGGATCGCGACGGTGAGTGCAATCCCAAGGATCCCGAGTTCGTCGCGTCTGCGAACCTGTCGAAGGAATCGGACGCCCCTGTATCCCTGGACGGCAATGCACGTCAAACAGCCCAGCAATACGGCGGCGCCGACGATTCCCGTTTCCACCAGAGTCTGGATGTAGATACTCAAAAGATTCGCGGTGGATCGACCGTTGCCCGTTATCCATCCGTGTCCCAGTAGCGGTGATTCGGCAAACCTTCTCATCCCACCCCTCCATGAACCGCTTCGCGTATCGTATGCATACTGTTCCGTGAAGCGTGACAAGGCGGGAATGTCAAACATCATTAGCAGCACATAGCCACTGACAACGACCCCGACAACCAGGGCGGCGATCTGAGCGGGCCGCTTTCCCAATGGAATAGTAAGCAGAAAGCCGCCGACCGCCGCCATCGCAAAAGCCGCGCGGCTCCCAGTGTATACGATAATCAGGCCCATCAGGACGGCGGTTGACCATCCGATAACCTTCCACAAACGAGATCTGTCGTACAAACCAAGATACGCGCAGAGGACGAGAAGCGGCGCAGCGGTCTGGCCAATCCGATTCGGATTCAAGCCGAGGACGCTCAGACGCGAATGGCTCAGCGAGGCTTCTGGGTTCGCCAAGAAGTATAGGAAGACAAACAGCCCGGAGACGGCCGCCACAACCCCAAGAAATCGTATTCCGCGCAGAAGTTCCCGGCTGTTTCGAGCATCGTATGCCAACAAGGCGCCGGCAAGTACCGTCAGGGCGAAAAACGTCTTGTACAGTAGCCCGGCAAGCGGAGTATTCGACCATGCCGCGGCGAGAACGTAGAACGTCACGAATACGCCAAGGCTCCTGGTTGCCAGCCCAAACCGTTGCGATCTAGCGCCCGCCATGCCCACCACTACCATCAGCAACGAAATGTAGACTCGAAGGTACTTTGTGGCTTCAGCGACCGAAAGCTGGGAAGCGGCAGACGCCGGGGACAGAAGAAAAAATGCTCCCGCCAGCCAATAGAGCTTACCCACCTTTGCCGGCGCAAACACCAGCAAGAGATGCGCCGCGGCAAATACGGCGACTCCGCTCGCAATCAGGACCGGTGACAAATCGTCGAACATTCGGCTAGGCCTTCACGGGACATTGCCCTCGATAAGAGTCGAGGGTCTCATCGAAATTCCACATTGCTTCAGGACTCCCGGAGTGCCTCCGTCATGGAACGGGCCAAGGCCGTGTAGCGAAAGCGTTGGCGCAGCGGAGTCCAAACCTCGGCCAACTCGCCAGACGAGACGGGCTGCTCCAAGCGACGGCCGATCTCAGCGCCCAGCGCGCCGGAATCACCCGACGTGACCACGCTGCCGACCGCCGGGTCGTTGATCGCGTCTGGATGACAGCCCACTTTGTTGCTGAGGACGACGGGCAGACCGGAGGCCAGTGCCTCGATGACCACGACCCCCCAGGTTTCGGAGGACGGGAGCACGAACAGGTCGGCCATGGCGTACCAGGTTGCCATTTCCGCCGGTTGCACGAAGCCGGGAAAATGGACTCGGCCGGACAGGCCGCACTGGGAAACGAGTGCTTCGAGCGCAGGACGCTCGGGACCGTCGCCGACGATTACCAGATCGGTGTCTGCCGACACGCCGGATTCGGTAAACGCGCGAATCAACACGTCGGCCCGTTTCTTCGGGATCAGCCGGCCGGCAAATAGCACCATCGGACGATCTCCCAGGCCGTGTACATGTCGCAATTCCTTTCGCTTGGCACGCAAGGTGTCGGCCGTGGCTGCGAGTTGGTCTACGTCGGGGACGTTCGGAATGAAAGTAAGCGTCTTGGGATCGGCTCCGTAATGTTCCATGTACGCTCGGGCGAGAATCCCGGTCGGGAATCCGCCGGCTGCCCGACTTACGATCCGCCGAACGAACCGCTCCTTGAGCCATCGTCGAACCGCCGAACGCGGTTTTTGCAGATGCGATTCGCACATCAGGAAATAGGGAATGCGACGACGCAACGCAAAACGCCTGGCCACGAGCATGGTCAAATGGTTGTAGCCTCCCAAGACGATCGCGTCGAAACGCCCGTCCTTCAACCGCCGGGTAATGGCCGGGTTCCAATAGCACGAGGCATCGTTCCCCCGCCAAGCGGCCATGTTGCGGCCGGGCAGTACTTCCGCAAGAAACTCCTGCTCCCAGGCAACGTCCCACGGTCGATCTCCCTTGCCCGCCGAACAGTAAAACACCGACAGTTCGACGCCCCGCTGACAAGCCACGACACCCCAAAACGGATCGCGGTAGGGCGTAGGGATCGGGGTGACGACGGCGACTTTCACGGGCGGTTTTCCGGCAGTGTCTGAATCGGAGGATCCTGCGGCTGTTGTTCAACAACTCCGTCTTGGCCGAACGGAAAACGGTTCACGCCGCGACCCTTTCGAAAACGACGCGAGGCGAAGGCGAGAAAATGGCCTTGCTCCACGGGAATCGCAGCGTATTCTTCCGGTGTTTCGACGGGGTAGCACCGCAAGTAATCCACTAAACGAACCGTTTTTTTGGTGATCCGCCAGGGGCCACGCCACTCCCTTAATCCGGAAAGAAATAGCAAGAATAGATCCTTCGGCAAGTGCAGTACGTAGCCACGACGCAGCGCCTCAGCAGTATAGCTCGCAAGCTTGCAGCACATCTCCACCGCGGGGCGCGCCAACCCAGGATAGTGTGACATCAATGCACGAAGCCGTTGCTTACTGCTTAGAAAACAGCGTTGATGCGGGATGCGGGCTTTGGCCGATCTCACATGGTAGATTGCCGTTTCGCTGCAATAGAAGATTCGACATCCCATGTCGAGAAAACGATACGAGAGAAAAGACTCGGCGCCCCCGAGTAAGTAGTGCGGGAAACCACCGGCCTTTTGCAGGGCAACGGACCGAAACAGTGCCGCGCCACCCAAAAACGTCGCGCGGTAGTGGGACCGGTTTGCGTACTCCGCGCCAAACCCCGTTTGATAGGGTTCTCCGGTCGGCGGATCGATGACCTGAGCCTGCACGACTGCCAGTTCCGGCTCCGACTTCATTCGGGCAACAAGCTTCTCGACCGTATCTTTCTCCGCCGTGGCGTCGTCGTCGAGACTGAACAGATACTCGCCTCGACAATTGGCCGCGGCGATATCCCGGCCTTCCCAGTCGCCATAGTTGCGAGGCATAAGAATCAGGTGTACGTCCGGAAACGCTTCGCGGACCGCGTCGGCGGAACCATCGCTCGACGCATTATCCAGAACGACAATTTCCATCGGGCGATAGGTCTGCTCCTTCAGCGATGCCAAGCATCGCAGAATCTCATCGCGCCGATTGAAACTGAGCACAACCGCACTCACTAATCCGTCTGACATGGTTGTCCTTCCCTCAATTATGTGCTCTACCGTCAGACGACAGCCCTGTGAAGGTGTCAGGTAGCGGTCTTTCTCTTTGCGAGAATGCGAGCCGTTGATACGTGGTTGGATCTTCCTGCATAGGTTCGTTCTGGTCT
>JABMRP010000894.1 GCA_013202535.1 Planctomycetota bacterium | reverse complement strand
TTCACCCTCGGGATCGCCACTGGGCCAACTCATCCACGGCAGGACGTGATGGCCTTGCTGGATCAGGCCGATCTGATGGTCCGGCCCGAACGTGCCCCGCACCGTGCCCATGTTCCAATGGCTGGCCAGCGGCAGGGGGCGACCCTGGGGACCGTCCGGCGGCAACAGCGCCTCGCGGCGAATCTCCACGGCCACGCGCCGGGCCGCCGGTGTGGGTTGATCCGCCGCACGGACCGTACTCCACACACATGCCCAGAGCACGGTTGTTGCGACGAAACATGTACTGGTGGTTTTCATGACGTTCTCCGTGGTTGATGGGAGTGAAAAAGGGGGACTGGCTCCGAGCATGAAACATGGTGAATCGTCGCGACAACGGTCGCCGCGAGGTGCCTGTCCCCCTTTTTCACGGCGCATTCGAATGACCCGTCCGAAAAAGGGGACAGGCACCGTCGGCAAGCTCCCCGCGCACTTCAAAACCGAACCCTCGACGGAGCCAGTCCCCATTTTCGGACTCCCGCATGACCACTGCCACATCCGACCGGCCGAACATTCTCTGGATCTGCACCGATCAACAGCGATTCGACACAATCGGCGCACTGGGCAACGAGCGGATCAACACGCCGCACGTCGATCGGCTGATGGCCGGCGGCGTGGCCTTCACCCGGGCCTTTGCCCAGAGCCCCGTCTGCACGCCGAGCCGGGCGTCGTTTCTCACGGGTCGTTATCCACGGACGACGCGATGCCGTCAAAACGGGCAGATGATTCCCGCCGACGAACGGCTCATCAGCCGCATTCTGGCCGACGAGGGTTACACCTGCGGGCTGGGCGGGAAGCTGCACCTGGCCTCCTGTGCCGGCGGTCGCGTGGAGCAGCGCATCGACGACGGCTACACGACGTTCCATTGGTCGCACCATCCGCAACCCGATTGGCCCGACAATGCATATACCCAATGGCTGACCGCCCGGGGTACGTCGTGGGACGAACTATACGGCGGTCCGTCGACGCCCTACGTGAAGCACGGCATCCCGGCCGAGTTTCATCAAACCACCTGGTGTGCGGAGACGGCCGTCGATTTCATCCGCGCCAACCGGGGCCGGCCGTGGCTGTTCAGTTTCAATTGTTTTGATCCGCACCATCCGTTCGACCCGCCGGGCGAGTATCTGTCGCGTTACAGCCCGGCCGACATGCAGTTGCCCAAGGTTCGGCCCGGCGAATTGGAGAACAAGCCGAGCTATCAGCAATTGGATCACCAGTGGGCCCACAACGAGCCGGGCTATTTCCATACCGCCGGCATGACCGACGATGATCGGCGTCAGGTGGCCGCCGCGTACTACGCGATGATCGAACTGATCGACGACGGGGTCGGCCGGATGCTCGCGGCGCTGGAGGAGACGGGACAGGCCGACAACACGATCGTCCTGTTTATGTCGGATCATGGCGAGATGCTCGGCGACCACGGCATTTATCTCAAGGGTCCCCATTTCTACGACGAGGCCGTACACGTGCCGCTGATCCTCTCGGCACCGGGCCGTTTCTCCAGCGGGTTGCAGGCCGACGGGCTGGTCGAATTGGTCGATTTGGCGCCCACGCTACTGGAGGCGGCGGGGATCGAGGTGCCCGAGTCGGTGCAAGGCCGGTCGCTTTTGCCGATCCTCACCGGCGGTGCCGATCCGGCCTGTCATCGCGAGGCCGTGTACAGCGAATACTACAACGCCTGGACACACAAGCGTTCGTATGGCACGATGGTGCGAACGGAGCGAGAGAAGATCGTCGTCTATCACGGGATCGACGAAGGGGAGCTTTACGACCTGGAGGAAGACCCGGACGAGTTCCACAATCTCTGGGACGATCCGTCGCGCTGGAGCATGAAGATGCGATTGATGAAACGGGCTTTCGACACCAGCGTGCTGACGATGGACCCGATGCCGTTGCGGTTGGGAGCGTTTTAATACAAATCTACTCAGCCCCCGGCTTTGCCGGGGGGCATGATCGCAACATAACACAGGAAACAACCCCATGCCCTTCACCCTTTGCCTCAACACGAGCACGATCAAGCCGCAGCCGATGCTCGAAAAGATCCGCCTGGCGGCCGAGGCCGGGTTTGCCGGGATCGAGCTTTGGATCAACGACGTGTACGAATACGTGGGCCAGGGCGGCGAAGTGCGCGATATCGAAAAAGCGATTGCCGACTGTGGGCTGATCGTGCCTTGCGCGATTGCCGCCCGATTTTGGGGCGAGGCTGAAGGGTTGGAGTATCCGCTGGTGCTCGACGAGATCAAGCGGCGGATGGAAATGGCGGCCCGGCTCGGTTCGCCGTATCTGGTGGCCACGCCGCCGCGCGAACCGTGCGACGTCGTGCGACTCACCGCCCGGTACAAGGACCTGCTGGAGATCGGCCGACAGGTGGGCGTCAAGCCGACGTTCGAGTATATCAGCTTCTTCCGCTCGGTCGGTCATCTGGCCCAGGCATGGCAGATCGTGCAGGACGTGGACGACACGGACGCCACGCTCATTCTCGACGCCTTTCATACTTACAACGGCGGGGCGACGCTGGAGGACTTGCGGCCGATCCCCATCGAGCGAATCAGTCATTACCATATCGACGACGCCGCGCCGGACAAACCGCTGGGGCAGCAAACCGATCCCGATCGGGTGATGCTGGGCGATGGGGTGATCGACCTGGCGGCCGAGATCGCGCTGTTGCGAGAGAAAGGCTACGATGGCACGGTCAGCCTGGAGCTTTTCAATAAGGACCTCTGGGCACGGGATCCCCGCGAGGTGCTCAAGACGGGGATCGAGCGGATGCGGCAGTTGCTGGAGCAGTAGAAGGAGTCCGAAAATGGGGACTGGCTCCGTCGAGAGCCTCGTCTTGAAGCGGCTGCGGGGCCGGCCGACGGTGCCTGTCCCCATTTTCGGACGGGCCATGGAAGTGCGCCGTGAAAAAGGGGGACAGGCACCGCGCGGCAGTCGTTATCCCGACAACTCGCCACCCCAAGTGCTTGGAGCCAGTCCCCCTTTTTCACTCCCGTTTACAGTCTGAATTTATTCGTACGGAGAACACCATGGGCGAGTTGCTCACCGGCCCCGATCTGGTCATCTTCTTCGGCTCGCTGATCGCGGTGATGGGGTTTGGCCTCTGGGCCGGTCGCAAGGAAGATACCGCGGCCGACTATTACCTGGCCGGTCGCAAGACGCGGTGGTGGGGCGTGGCCGGGTCGATCTTCGGCTCCAACGTCTCGGCCAACCACATCGTCGGCATGATGGCCGTGGGGTTTAGCGTCGGATTTGCCCAAAGCCATTTCGAGGTGGGTGCCATCGCCGGGCTGCTGCTGCTCTGCTACGGCTTCCTGCCCATGTACCGCAAGCTGAAACTCTACACGCTGAGCGAATATCTCAGCCGCCGTTACGACGACCGCAGCCGGGTGGTCTATGCCGCCATCATGCTGGCGATCATGGTCCTGGTCGGCATGGTGGCCGGGTTCTACATCGGTTCGCGATCGTTGAACATCCTGCTCAAAGACGGCGAAACGGCCGTGGCCGAAGCTGTGGTGAACGAGGCCGGCGAAATCAGTGAAATTCGCGTCAAGTCCGGGGGCTCCAACTACGCCTCGATACCGAAGCTCGTATGTCCGACGGCCGGCGACGAGAAACCGGTCGAGCAGCCAACCGCCAAGATCACGATCACCGACGGCGTGGTAACCGCCGTCACTTGGCCCGGGTCGGGTTACGATCCCGACAAACCGCCGCCGGTCACGATCACCGGAGGCGCTTCCTTCGATTCCAAACTTTCGCCCGGCGACATCGACCCCAAGTGGTATCGGTTCGGGATTCTGCTGATGGCCCTGGTGACGGGCACGTACACGATTCTCGGCGGGCTCAAGGCGGTGATCGTGACCGACGTGATCCAGTCCGTGCTGCTGTTGGCGGCGGCCGTGTTGCTGGCCGTGGTCACGTTCTGGCAACCGGAAATCGGCGGCTGGAGCGGGATGACGGCGCTCGACGGGGCGAACCCGGACGGCGGCAAACTCCACCTCTATCTGCCCACCGACCATCCCAAGCTGCCGTGGACCAGCGTGTTTACCGGCATCATGGTGCTGCATTTCTACTACTGGGGAACCAACCAGTGGATCGTACAACGGGCGATCTCCGCACGGGACGACCGGGAAGCCCGAATCGGGATCATCACCGCCGGGTTTTTCAAACTGCTCATCCCGTTCATCTCCATCGGCACGGGGATCGCCGCGTTTTACCTGCTGCGGAGCCGCTCGATGGATGTCGCCCAGGACGTGGTGTTCGTTACGTTGATGGCCGAGTTGATCGCACCGCTGGGTTGGGGATTGTTGGGCCTGGTTGCCGCGGGCATGATCGGGGCCATCCTTTCGACGATCGACTCCATGATGAACTCCTCGGCCACGATTATCACCTTCGACATCTACCAGCGGTACGTCAATCCCGAGGCCTCCGAGCGGCGGCTCATCTGGATCGGCCGGGTGTCGATCGTGGCCATGCTCGTCGCCTCGGCACTGCTGACGATCTTCATGATGGACCCGAACTCCAAGGACAGTTTCTTCCTCATGGTCGTCGGGCTCCAGGGCAAGCTGATCGCTGGGGTGATTGTGGCGTTTGCCCTGGGCATGTTATGGAGACGGGCCACGGCCACCGCCGCGGTGGTCACCATGCTCTGTGGAGTGGCCGTTTCCTACGGATTCCCTCCGCTGTACAAGGCGTTTCTCGGCACACAAGCGTCGATTGCCCACGTGTTCGGCAAGGAACTGGCCGCCTTTCACACCGTGGCCGTCGCCGCGGTTGTTTGCTTTGTGGTCCACGTGATCGTCAGTCTGATGACCCAGCCGGATCCGGAGAAATCGAAACTCACCTGGGTCGGCCAGGGGATCGTCACGGCAGCGTCCCTGAAGATCTTCGCGGCCGTCTGCGGGCTGACACTGGCGATTTACGCCGTGCTGGCCGTTGCCATGGTCTGGGGGCATCTCGTCCCGGCCGGTGCGGCGTGGCTGGCCGCCGTTTGGACCTGGGCTGTCTTCGCCGTAACCGCCGTCCGTCGCGCTCGCAGCGATCCGGAGAGAAGGTCCACCGTCGCGGCCCTGTTGCGTGACGATCTTTTCTGGGCCGGGTTGCTGGCCGCTGCGGCCGTGTTTATCATGTTCAACTTCTATTGATCGGTCCAGAAAAGAAGAAATGCACAAACAGGCAATCGGTTTCGCGGCCGCGGCGGTGGTGAGTTGGGTGGCTTTCTTGCTGCTGATGCGCGCGGCCGTCCTTGTCTGGCCGGTCAGTCTGGCCGGGACCTACTCGCGAGCACTCTCCGCGGCCATACTTCTCCTCTGGGTCGTGACGCGAGGTAGTGGCTCCCGGCGACTCCGGCCACGCGGAACGGCCGGCTGGCTTACGCTGATGGGTATCGTGGCGATCGGCATCAACCTGCTCTGCTTCTCCGCTCTGAAGTGGACCACCGCCACCAACGTCTCGCTCTTGGTCCGGCTCGATCTGGTGTTCGTCGTGCTCATTGGCGCCATCTTCCGACTGGAACGCGTCGGTCTGGTGCCGCTGTTGGTGCTGCTGCCCGTGATGCTTGCGGGGCTGGCCCTGCTGGTCGAGATCGATCGAATCGAATGGGGTGGGCACGCACTGGGCGATCTGATGATCGTCGCCTCGGCGCTCGGGCTGGCGATCAACGCCTTTGTGATTCGCCATATCATGCAACAGATGGACGAAGAGGCCGTGGCGGCGATCAATCAAGGGGCCACGCTGCTGGGGTTCATCGCCATGGGCCTGATCACCGGCGATTTCACTTCCCCGCCGGAGGCCGCCGGCCGGCTCTCGGCATGGCTGTTGATCGTCGCCCTGGCCGTCGCCTCGGCCGTCTCGCTGCCGCTCTATTACGCCGCGTTGCGACGGATGAAAATCTGGACGCTCCGGGCGTTCATGCTCAGTGGCCCCGTGCTGGTCCTGGCGGTCGAATGGTGGCTCTGGAACGTGCGTCTGACCACCTCGCAATGCGCCGGCGCCGTCCTCATGCTCTTGGCATTGGCCCTGCTCGTACGCATCGAACTGCGGCCCGGCGAGTCGCAATTGCCCGCGGGCACGCCGGAGTGAGGACGGTGTAAACTCTACGTCGTCTATTCCATCGGCAAAGAAGACTGTGGCCTGTCCATTCTGCCGATCGATGGGCTTGCGTTTGATTGACGGGGGTGGTGGATGTGGTATCATCTGGGCACGGAGTGATTGGTGTTGTGTGTGTTGGCCGCGATCCTCGGGGGTGATTGATGAGCGAGGAACAAGAACCTTCCCGGCCCTCCGTCTCTTCGCCGGATATTCCAGAGCCTTCGCCCGACATGCCACCATCGCCCGACGCGCTGGTGCGGCGCGGCCGGATGATCTACCTGGGTATCATCCTCTTCGTGATCCTGGCGGAAGTCGGCATGTCGTTCTTCCTCAACGAAGAACCGTCGCCGATTCGCCTTGGGCTGGCGGTCGGACTCTTTGCCGCCGCGTGGTACGGGTTCGATTGGGCGATTCTTCTTCTGGCGTTTGGATTTGCCACGGGAGTCTTGGTGGCGATTTCGGCCACCGTGCTGGCACTCATGGCCGGGGCCGAGTTGGCCTTCTTTCTGAGCCTGACGGTCGGCGTCGCTTATGCGGCCATTGTGGTTGCCCTGATTCGATCGCGTAGCCTCAATGCCTTCTTCAAGTTTCAATCGCAACTGCGACGCGCCGAAGCCCCGGGCCAGGGCGAGGACTCCGCGGGGGTCGATCCGGTCCTTGGCGACGCCGATCGGCTGGTGACCATCGCCACGTACAATCTCCCCGACATAGCACAGGCCGAGATGCTGCTCTTGGAGCAGGAGGGAGTTTGCGCGTTTCTTACCGACGCCAATCTCGTCGAGACGGACTGGTTTGTCTCCAACGTCGTCGCCGGCGCGAAGATCGAAGTAGCCGAAGCGGATGCCGACCGAGCGCTGGAGATCCTCCAGCAATACCGCGCCGCCGAGGCGCAAGCCGGCCGGTCCGAGGAACCGGTCGTGTTCGATTGCCCGGAATGCGGGCAGGACGTCATGTTTCCCGCCGATCGCCGTGGCCGGGTGGAAACGTGTCCGCATTGTGGCGGCTATGTGGACGTGCCCGAGTAGCTTTCACCGCCGAGTAGCCCAATCGCCTCATCTGGAGGATCAGCCGCCGCGCCACGGGCACCGCCGTGGTTTCGGCATTGCCGCCGTGCTCAAGAACGACAACCAACGCCCATTGGGGGTCGTTGGCCGGAAAATAGGCGGTCAGCCATGCGTGGTCGGGCCGGTCGGGATGGGCCTGTGCCGTGCCCGTCTTGGCGGCCACGCCGAGCGACGCCCCGTCGTACATGAGCCGATGGGCCGTTCCCCGGTCGTCGGCGACCGCGCGCTCCATACCGGTGCGAATGGCTGCCAGGGTGCCGGCTGAGAGACCGTCGATTGCCGTCGACGGCGATGGTTCCCGTTGATCGACCACGTGGGGCGTGACCAGACGCCCGCCGTTGGCGATCGCCGCCGTCATGCGGACCACTTGCAGGGGCGTCGCCCGAAGCGCGCTCTGCCCGACGGCCAGACCCAGCGTATCGCCGAGTTGCCACCTCCGGCCGGTCATGGCCTCGATGTTCTCGGGCGTGGGCAACGAGCCGGCGGCTTCGCCGGGGAGATCGACGCCCGTGGGTCGTCCGAAGCCGAAACGCTCGGCCCAGCCGATCAACGGTTCGGGTCCCAAGCGGCCGGCGTGGTGGAAGAAGAAGACGTTGCAGCTTTGTGCCAGGGCGTCGGTCAGCGTCACCCGATCGTGCCCCACTCCCTGATGCCGAAACACGGCGCAGCGCCAGGCGTTTTTCTGGTAGAGGTAGCCTTGGCAGAACAGGGACTCCTCCGCCGTGGTCGGGTCCGTTTCCAGCATCGCGGCGGCCGTTACGATCTTGAAGACCGACCCGGCGGGTATGGCCATCTGCGTGGCACGGTCGAAGAGCGGATGGGCCGGATCGGTCAGCAGCCCTTGGAGCTCTTCCGGCTGCCGGCCGGCGAACAGGTTCGGATCGAAGCGAGGTGCGGAAGCAATCGCGCGGATGGCGCCCGTCTGGACGTCCATCACGACGATCGCTCCGCCGGCCGGTGGCAACGCGTCGTCCGGCCGATCGATCGCTCGGGGGTCGAGGGCCGCATCGAGCAGGTTCTCCGCGGCTTGCTGAAGTTGCGTATCGATGGTCAACACGAGGTCGGCCCCGGGCCGCGGCTCGATTTCTCGTTCGCTGGAGAGCAACTGCCCACCATGATCGATCCGGTCGATCTGGCGGCCGTTGCGTCCGCGCAAGACCGATTCGTAGCGGCGTTCCACACCCGCCCGACCGACGCGGTCTTCGGTCTGCTCGCCGGCCCCCAAGTATCCCAACACGTGGGTGGCCGTCGCACCGGCCGGATAGACGCGGTGCCAGCGATGTTCGAGCCGCGCGTCCGGATAGCGATCCGGATGGGCTTGGAACTGGGCAACCGCCTCGGCGGAGATCGCTTCGGCCATGAC
>JABMRP010000893.1 GCA_013202535.1 Planctomycetota bacterium | reverse complement strand
CGCAGCGTCACCTGCTGCCATCTGTTGAACCTGGCCTATTGGAACGGTCGCCCGTTGAAGTGGGATCCCGCGAAATGGGAATTCCCCGGCGACGCCGAAGCCAACGCCTGGCGCGACCGCGAGCGCCGAGATCCCTGGCAGTTGCCGGTGGTGTAAGAGCGTCCTCCGCTCTCCCGCTGGGACGTTTGGACGGGTTTCAAGGGTAACAGGTGCTCACAACAAGAAGAGTGGATGGGAAGGAAGTGCGAGCCATGCCTTTACGACATACACGTCCACACATGCAGTGGACTCAATCCGCGGTGATTGGTTTCTCTCTTCTGATGGCGTTCGTGCTTCTTACCGCCGGCTGTGGCCAGCCATCGTCTCCGGGTGACGATTCCCCGTCAGCGGGCGAAGGCACGGCGAATCCGGTTGATGCGCCGGCGACGGATACGCCGTCTCTGGTCGACGTTTCGTATGTTCCGGACGACGCCTGCGCGGCGGTGGTGATTGATCTCGCACGGATTACACATTCCCGGTTGCTAGAGCCGCTGGCGAGCGAGCGGATCCTTGCTAGGGCGATGGAGCAAGGCGGATTCGATCGTCTCGCGCAATCGCAGCTTCTTATTTTGGCCTCGAAAGATGCACTGACGACGACGGATCCCGACGGTGGGATGAGTCTGATCGTGCGTTTTTCCGAAACGTCAACCGAGGAGCAGGTTCTTGCGGCAGCGACGAAACTGGCACCCGCTCTTGGGGTGTCTGGCCAGTGGATCGATCGCGACGACGAGGGCAGGCGGTACCTCAAGGGAGACGACATGTCTTTCTGCGTGCCCGACTGCCGTACGTTGCTGGTCGGCAGCGAGTCGTCGTTGCAGCGGATGCTCGATGCCGGCGGAGCCACAAGCGGTCTCATCGACCGGTTACGTGCCACGACCACGACGGCTGACGTGATCGCGATTGCCGATTTGGCGGCTGCGCCGGAAATGGCGGACGCTCTGGCCGGGGCGAGCGCGGCGCCCGGCGTTGCCGACCAACTTAGCGCGATCAGAGCCCACATCGACTTGGACGACGAGCAGCTTCTGTCGATCGTTGTGGAAACCAAGACCGAGCAAGCCGCCGGCGATTTAGAAGCCGGCCTGCGCTGGATACGCGGGCCTTTGCGAAAGCTAATCGTGTCGGTGATGGATCATCCCGAGTACTTCGACCGCTCTAGTTTGCCGGTCACGATCATCACGGCGGGTGAGCAGATGCTCAATGGGCTGGAGTTCTCACATCGGGAACGGGTTGTCCGAGTCGAACTGCGCAAGACCCCCGTGATCGAAAGATCATTACAGAAAGCTTTGAAAGAAATCAGACATGAAATGATCGTCCGCCACATGATCCAGCGCGTGAATCAAGTGCAAGATGCCTTGGTTGGCTACATGAGAGCAGAAAGCAAGCTGCCGCCAGCGGATCGGAAGAGCGGGCTCAGTTGGCGAGTTGAACTGCTCCCTTATCTTGGTGAAGCCGAACTCTACTCGCAATTCCACACGGATGAACCGTGGGACAGTGAACACAACATCCAGCTCCTCGATCGCATGCCGGCGGTCTTCCTCGCACCTGGGGTGGAAGACGAAACGACAACCCCGATCATGGCTTTCACGGGCCCCGGTACACTCTTTCCGCCCGGCAAGCCGCGGAGGCTAACGGAAATCTCCGACGGGCTCTCGCGAACGCTCCTTGCCGTCTGGACGGGGCCCGACAAGGCCGTGCCATGGACCAAACCGGTCGATCTCCTCTTTAATCCCGACGATCCGGTTCCCGCCTTGGGCAAGATCCCCGAATACGGCGCCATCGTTGTCTCTTGCGATGGTCGCGCCGGCATGTATTCGGGCTTACACCCGGACGACCTCAGAGCGCTGATCACTCCCGATGGCGGCGAAACGTTCCCGAAGTGAAAGAGCAAGTGGTGAACTCTCTTGTGGTTCATCCGTCTGAAGCGTACCTACTCCAGCCGCGAAGTACGGGTTCCTCTTCTCTGTTCGGGGATTATCGGCAAACCACGGAGTTTTCCGCGATTCTCCGCGTCGGCCAACAGAGAAGAGGAACCCGTACTCCTCGGCAGCGGCAACCAGGTACGCCTCAGACGGATGAAACTGTAAACTCATAATCCTGACCCTCCATCGAGCCAGGTGCGGGCTTTTGGGATGAGCCTACCTTCTTCTCCTCGTCCCCTTCCGGTGACCTTGCTTGAGAAGTTCCATGTACCCTTGTGCCTCGCGTCGGAGGATCAAGTGGCGCTGCGAAACATGGTAGACGGCCGTGCGGATGACTCGCACCCCGATCATCGCAAACCAGACAAACGAAAGGGCAACGGTCGCTTTCTGCATGGCGATGTAACCACCGCGGGTTCCGATCAACGCGTAAGAAAGGATGGCGATCACCATCGCCGCGCTGATCGCCAGCAGACACGACGACGTCTCCTGCTCCTTCGCCACGGCGGCAACATAGGCGAAAACCACCACGAACATCGGCCCAATCCACAGTGCCAAGGCGACGTGATGGGCCACGAAGTAGCGATCGTAGGGAGTCAAGCCGATACCGATCAATCCCAACGCCGAGATCATTCCCGCCACGGCCGTCACCTTCGTCGACGTGGTGCCGTCCATGCCCGTTGCCAGTAAGGCCCCGAAGAACGGAAAGAGGCAGAGCCCCAGGACGATGATCGCACCGTTGAAGAGCATCGAATCGGGTGTGTCGGAACGTCCCAGATCGCTGAGAAAGTTGCCGAAGAACGCGTATCCGGCGCCGCCCGGGTAAGCTCGAATTGCCGCGACCACCAGGCACACGAACTGCACGACTCCGAGGCACGCTACGACGCTAACGATGACGATGATGCGATTGATACGGAGCATGAGTCGCGTGCCATGGATCGATTGTTCACCGCCCCCCCAACACAGCGCCATGCTACACCGTTGGGGGAGGACATGCAACCGGGAGAGCCCGTGCGCGGCGGGCAGTTATCGCCCCATGGCACGCATCGCAAGGCCCGGGGTGTCAGGCCGTGACGTGTTGCTTCGCCGGCGGTTGCCGCACGATCCGGACCCGGTAGGTCAACCGGTTCGGCGGCGGCGCCGGCGGGCCAGTCCCAGGCCCAGCAGCCCCAAGGCAGCCAGGACCAGCGTGCTCGGCTCGGGTACAGCGAGTTGCAACTGGAGCGTGTCGCCGCCGGGGATGCTGTAGGTCCAATGCTGGGCTGGCAGGAGCAGGCTGTCGTCCCACGTGAGTTGGATGCCGTTGTCGATGACACTCGTGGCCGTCAGCACGTCGAACGTGGTGCCGGAGGAAGGCAAGAAGCCGTCGAGCAAGTCGATGTCGACGAATCCGCCCACGTTGGCCGCACCGCTGACGTCCACGTAGTCGTATCCCGGGTCGGTCCCCTGGCTGTAGCCGTTGATCTCGACCAGCATGGTACCCGTCTGATCGTACGTGCCGCCCACGACGAATTGGCCTACCGTCTGGCCGGCGGAGACGATTCCGTCCGGGTTGACGATCACGCTGCCGCCCACCGATCCGTCGACCAGCAGGGTGCCGTTATCCACGGTGGTCGTGCCGGTGTACGTGTTGTTGCCGATGAGCGTCTGGGTGCCGGTACCGATCTTGCTGACGCTGAGATCGCCGCTGATCGTGCCGGAGAACTCGCCCGACTTGTCGCCGTTGCCGAACTGGATGTAGTGCGTGCCCCAACCGACGGTGATGTCCCCCGATCCGCTCAATGCGCCGAACCGGGAGGCCGTGGCCGGGCTGAAGTCGTTCAGTGCCGAGTAGTCGAACGTCGCCCCGGGGTTGATGACCAGATCGCCGGTCGTGTCGAACATCCGGTAGTCGGAGCGCCCGGCCGATTGTAGCGTGCCGCTCTCGATGATGACGTCGCCGGAGCCGGTGACTTGGGCCACACCGCCCCAAGGCCCCAGTCTCACCATGCCCGGGCCTTTCTTGGTGATCGTGCCGGTGCCGGAAATGCTGGCGCGGAAATCGCTTGCCGGTCCGGTGCTGGTCAGCCACAGGTCGGCGTTGTTGACCACGGAGGTGCGGAATCCGTTGCCGCCGCCGTTGCCGTTGTCTTTCAGCTCGAGCACGCCGTCATCGACGTTGACGCCGGTGAAAACGTAGGCCCCGCCGTTGCCGCTGAAGGTTTGCGTGCCGGTACCCGTCTTCGTGACGGTAAGAGCGCCGCTGATCGCGCCGGAGAACTCGCCCGACTTGTCGCCGTTGCCGAACTCGACGAAGTGGGTACCCCAGCCGACGCCGAGATTGCCGGAGCCACGCAGGGCGCCGAATCGGGCCGCATTGCCGGCCTGCTGGGCGGCAAGACCGGAGAACAGGAAGCTTGCACCGGGGTTGATGACCAGGTCGCCGGTGGTGTCGAAACCCGGGCCGGCGGCCTGTCCCTGAAGATCCAGCGTGCCGGCCTCGACGATCGTATCACCGGTGTATGTAAGCGAGGGCAGACCCGAGAAGGTGCCGATGCGCACCGTGCCGGTATCTTTCTTCACGACCGACCCGGTGCCGGAGATGTCAGCCCGCAAGTCGCTCGTTTGCCCGCTGGAGGCGGTCAACCAGACGGTCGCATTATTGACCACGGCGGTACGGAATCCATTGCCGCCGCCACTGCCGTTGTCTTTCAACTCCAGCACGCCGTCATCGACGGTGGCGCCGCCAAACACGTAGGCCCCGCCGTTGCCGCTGAGGGTCTGGGTTCCGGCGCCGGTCTTGACCAGCGACAGGGTTCCGCCGCCGTTTTGGATCGAGCCGCTGAAGATGCCGCTGCCGTTGTCGGCACCGACGGTCAACCGGACCGCCCCGCCGCCGCTCCAAGTGTTGACCAACCCGTTGCCATGCAAAGCGTCGATAGCGTCGTTGGTGCGGTAAAGCCCCAATCTTCCGTTGACCGTAACGTCAGCCGTGTCGGGGATGTTGTCATTGAGCACGGTCTGTAGCGTGGCGCCCGGGACGATCGTGACGTCGCCCACGAAATCGCTACCGGCGTCGGCGAAGTTCACTCGGCCGCCGCCTTCGATGGTCACGTTACCGGTGCCGGTGATCTTGCCCTCGATGGCCGTACGGTCGGTGGTTCTGTCGTGGAGGAAGACCACGTCCTTGTTCTGTAGCGTTACCGTGCCGCGGTAGACGCTGGCGTAAGTGCCACCGAGGCCGGCGATGACGGCCCGGCCTCCGGCGAGGTTGCTGACGATGATGTCGTTGTCGAGATGATGGCTCGGTCCGCCCGGCCACGAGGTGCTGCCGAGCATGCTGACGCGGACCTCGTCGGTGCCGGTGTTCGCGTCGCCCAGGGTAACCGTCCCGGAGCCCAGACCGTTGTTGTTCTGCACGTACAGCGTGCCCTGGCTGACGGTGGTTCCGCCGGAGTAGTTATTGTTCCCGGCGAGGACCAGCGTTCCGGGGCCCGCCTTGGTCAGCATCCCGGGGCCGGTAATCGGGCCGGCACCCGCGGCGTCGGTCCAGGTGACGGTGGTTGCCGCGCCTGTGATGTCGATCGTGCCGCCGCCCGCGTTGAGGGTAAACGCGCGATTGATGCCGCCGACCGTCCCCCCGGTGTACTCGAGCGTTCCGCCATCGAACACGAGCATCGGGGCGTTACCGTAAGCCGCTCCCAACGCCGACGGATCGTTGCCGGGCGCCAAACTGGTAACGCTCAGGATACCGTCGTTGATGGTCACGCCGCCGGCGAACGTGTTGTTGGCCGAGAGAACCATCTTGCCCGCGCCGTTCTTCACCACTCGCATTTGCCGCTCGAACCCGGGATGGTCGTAGATGAGGGCCGAAACGATCAGATCGTCGGCCGCGGCGCCGTCGGCCACGTTGAACGTCGTGGTGGGGCCTCCTCCGGTTCCGACGAAGCAAAGCGTGCCGTCGATGGTCGAGGCGGTCGCGCTCGGGTTGACCGTAATCAGGGCGGGCCCGTAGTTGCCGGTGCGCCAGGGACGCGTGCCGCCGCTGGTCGTGACGTGACCGCCGGTGAGCGTGATCTTACTCTGGTAATTGTCGGCTCCGGCGAAGGCGATGGTGCCGCCGTTGGCTACGAGTTCATGCTGCTGTCCGTCGCCGGTGCCCCAGTTTCCGCTGATCTCTAGCGTCGCGCCGTCGTTGACGGTGATCGTGTGGGGCGCGGTGAATTGCCCGGTCGAACCGGTGCCGGGGAACCCGACGTTGGCCGACAGCCGGAGGATGCCCTCGTCGACCGTCGTGCCTCCGGTGTGGGCCAGCGCGCCGGCCAACACCAGCGTGCCGGGGCCCGTCTTGGTCAGCGACCCGGGCCCGGTAATTGGGCCGGCGAACGCGGCGTCGGTCCAAGTGACGGTGGTTGCCGCGTTGGCGATGTCGATCGTGCCGCCGCCGGCATTTAGGGTAAACGCGCGATTGACATCGCCGACCGTCCCCCCGGTGTACTGAAGCGTGCCGCCGTCCAGTCCGAAGTAAGCACTGGTTCCCAGCCAGCCGCCAATCCCACTGGGTTCGTTGCCCGGTGAGAGGTCGGTCGTGCTCAACGTACCGCCGTTGATGAAGAGGCCGCCGGTGAAACTGTTGGCGGCATTGGTGAGCGTCTGCGTTCCGCTGCCGATCTTCACTAGTCTCAGCGCCGTGCCGCTGCCGTTCTCAATCAATCCGTCGAACGTCGCGTCAGCGTTGCCCGCACCGATGGTCAACGTCGTCGCCCCCAGGCCGCCGCCCGGATAGAATGCGACCGTACCGGTGCCCGTCAGACCGTTGACGGTCTCGTCGTCGTATACCAGATGTAGCCGGGCGCCCGTGCCGATGTTGACGTTCGACGCATTGGGGATCTGCTGGGCTCCGCCGCCGCCGCCAATCTGGAGGACCGTGCCGGCGCCCTGGATGTCCACGTTGCCGACGAACGTGTTGCCGGCCTCCCAAGTAGTACGGGCGCCGCCGTTGACGGTCAACGTGCCGACGTTCCCCGATATCAGATTCGTGAAGCTGGTTCGATCCGGATCGGTCCCCTGCATGGTCGTGGGCCGGTTGAGTGTCATCGTGCCGGTGAAGATGGTCCCGAAGGGGCCGCCGGCCGTGCTACTGCTGCCGATCGTGGCGGTTCCGGTTCCCAGCGAGGAAACCACGAGATTATTGTTCTGGGTGTTGGTGTCGCTGCGATTGACCAGGAACGCGACGTCGTTGGCCCCGGTGTTGGCGTCGCCGAGCGTCACGGTTCCGAGAATCGACCCGGTTGTACCGCCGGCACCCAGTTGCAGCGTGCCCTGGCTGATCATGGTTCCGCCGACGTAGGTGTTGTTCCCGGTCACAACCATCGTTCCCGCGCCGGTCTTGACCAACTTCATGCCGCCGTAATTGCCGGGATGGTCGTAGACCACGGCCGAGAGGACCAGATCGTTGGCCGCGTTGCCGTCGGCGACGTCGAACGTGGCCGTTCCGCCCGAGCCGTACTTGACGAAGCAAAGCGTTCCCTGAATCGTGGATTCGTCATCGCTGGCGTTGACGGTGACCAGGGCATTGCCGAAGTTGCCGAAGCGCCAGGGATGCGTACCGCCGCTGGTCGTGACGTGGCCGCCGGTGAGCGTGATCTTACTCTGGTAATTGTCGGCTCCGTTGAAGTCGATCGTGCCGCCGTTGGCCACCAGTTCATGCTGCTGTCCGCCGCCGGTGACCCAGTTGTTGGCCAACCGCAGAGTGGCGCCGTCGTTGACGGTGACGGTCTGGCCCGAAGAGCCGAACTGGCCGTTCGATCCGCCGTTCAGCGGGAGGCCACCCCGGTTCATCACGAGCACGCCGCCGTCGACGGTGGTGCCGCTGGTATGGCCGAGCGAGCCGCCGAGGGTCAGCGTGCCGTCGCCGATCTTCACCAATGAAATCGTTGTATTCTGGCCAGGCGGGGATATGCTGCCCGTGAACGTGCTGGAGGTGTCGTTGAAGCCCACGCGCAGGGTGTAGTCATTGGCGGAAGTGGGTATCCAAACCGACCCGCCGCCGGTTAGGCCGGCAATCGTTTCGGTGTTCCCGCCGCCTTCAACCCGGAGATTGCCGAGGACATTCACGATGGCCGTGTCGGGAATCACCTCGCTGGCCGTCAGACGCAGGTAAGAGCCGCCGTTGATCGTTACGTCGCCTTGGAAATCGTTGGCCGAATTGGTCAGCGTAATGCCGGGCGTGCCGGAGCCGCCGAAGGTGACTCCGCCGGCGCCGGTAATCTGGCCGCTGAGCACTCGGTAGTTGCCGCTGGCGAAGATCTGGTTCCCGGCGACGTCGTTCAGCGTGATCTGGCCCGAGATTCCGTTGGCGGTCCACAGCGTGCCGCCGTTAATGGTGATGGCGTTGGCCGGGTTCGTGCCCGCGGCGTTGAGCGTGCCGCCGGTGTTGATCGTCACCGGGCCGGTGCCCAGCGCGGCGTTGTTGCCCATGACGATCGTGCCCTGGTTGATCGTCGTGCCGCCGGCGTAGCTGCCCGCCGGGTTGACAGTCAGCGTGTAGCTGCCTTCCTTGATCAATCCCCCGGGTCCGAATAAACCGAGGCGCTGGGCCGCACCCCCAAGTATCGACCCGTTGACCGTGATGTCGCCCGTGCCGCTGCCGGTGAAGGTGGTGGTGTCGCCAAACCTCAAGTCGCAGTCGAAGGTGATCGCCCCCGAGCCGTTCTGGGTGACCAGAGCGCTGGTGCCCGGGCCTTCCAGGTTGATGTCCCGCTCGTTGTTGTGCATTCGCCAGGTGCTGGTCGTGTTGTACCGCAATTCCTGCACGGTGTACGGGTTGCCCGAGTGGGTATTCGTGCTGTAGCCGGGGTTGGCCGAAGCGTCGAACACCGCCACGTCGTTGATCGAGTTGGGAATGCCGGGGAGGTCCCAGTTGCTGGCGGTTACCCACCAGTCGTTCGCGTTGCCGGGCACAAAGGTGAATGTTGCCGCCTGGGCCGTCATTGTCGCCAGCAGAACCACCGCCAGAAACGCCACGCTTGTCGTCGGGATCTTCATCTCAGAATTCCTTCACCATGTACGCGGGAAAGGTGTGTTTGAACAGATGGGATTCGTATGCCATTTTCGGCCATGCCGGGTGCTCGGCCGAAACGACGCAGCCTCCACCATATCAACGATCACGGAGGATTGCGAGCAATTCTTCGCTCCCCGCCCACCGAAATCCGAGGGCCCCCGTAAATCGGGGTCAGCCTCTCCTTCGAGTGGGGGGGTGCAACGGAATTCGGCCTGGGTCGAACCCTGCCAGAGGGTGGCTGGTGAGTCGGGCGACGGGGGTGTCAGCTTCCCGAGGGTTCGCGATGCTCCGATGGGGCTTACCGCATCACGGCTTGCGCGGCCTCTTGCAGGGTACGCGCTTCGGCCGGGGAAAGATCGACCGCCGTGCGCCCCGAGATGACCACTTTGCCCGGCAGCCCCAGGGGCGACTTCTGCAGCGGCGATTTCTGCAACAACGTGGCGTAAAACACGACCGCGGCAAGATACGAACCCTTGGCGCTGGGATGGCTTCCGTCGCCGGCGTACAACTTCACGGCCGGATCGCGCCGCTTGGCCTCCTGCCACGCCCGACCCACCGGGGCGACCGTCGCGCCGAGTTCCTTGGCGATGCCGAAATAGGCGGCGTCCAGGTCTTTCTGCGTCTCGGGTGTCTTCTCCCGTGCCCAGGTGAGATAGAAAACCGTCTTGGCGCCGGACGCCTTGATCTCGGCGTGCAGCTTTCGGGCGTACTGGTGCATAAGGTCTTTCTGGAGGATCGGT
>JABMRP010000892.1 GCA_013202535.1 Planctomycetota bacterium | reverse complement strand
CGGCCGTTGCCGTCCATGATCACCGCGATATGGCGCGGGCGCTGGGCCGGAGGCACGTCGAACGGTTCGGTGGTCGCCGCGTTGGAAACCTCGGACATGGTCTGGAGCCTGTGCACAAAACGGGGGTCGGAAAAAGGGGACAGGTACATTTTGTGCGAAGCACCCTCCGGGCCGTTCCGGCAAAATGTACCTGTCCCCTTTTTCCTCTCTAAGACGTGACGAACATCGTTTGCTCGCGATCGGGGCCCACCGAAACCACGCCGACCCGCCGGCCCACCAACTCGCTGAGCCGATCGACATACTGCCGGGCCTTGACCGGAAGATCCTCGAATCGCCGCACTTCCGTGATCTCTTCCTCCCAGCCGGGAACCGTTTCGTAGACCGGCACCGCGCGGCGGAGATCGTCGATGTGGCTGGGGAAGTCGGTCACGCGCTTCCCGTCGATCTCGTAGGCCACGCAGATCTTCAACTCCGGCAAAGCGGCCAGAACGTCCAGCAGCATGACCGCCAATTCGTCGACGCCGCTAAGCCGGGCCGTGTATCGGGCGGCCACCGCGTCGAACCAACCGCAGCGCCGCGGCCGCTTGGTCACGGTGCCGTACTCGTTGCCCCGGTCGCGAATATGCTGACCGGTCTCGTTTTCCTGTTCGGTGGGACAGGGCCCGCCGCCGACTCGCGTGGTGTAGGCCTTGAGGATCCCCACCACCTTGGTGACGAACCGCCCCGGCACGCCCGAACCGATCGACACACCCCCGCCCGAGCTGTTGCTGCTGGTCACGTAGGGAAAGGTCCCGTGGTCGATGTCCAACAGCGATCCCTGGGCACCCTCGAAGAGAATCCGCCGGTCGGTGTCCACGGCGTCGAGCAGATAGGCCGTGGTATCGACCACGTGGGACTGGAGCCGCTCGGCATACTGCGCGTATTGGGTATAAATCTCGGCCGCGTCGAGCGGTTTGGCGGGACTCCCTTTTTCCATGGCCGCCAGCACGCGATTCTTCTCCGCGGTGATCGCTTCGATCCGGTCGCGGAACCCGTCGCGATACATGTCGCCCAGGCGCACGGCCAGCGAGCGGCCCACCTTGTCGCGGTAACAGGGGCCGATACCCCGCATTGTCGTACCGATGGCCTCGCCGCCGCTGGGCGTGACGTCCATCAGCCGGTCTTCCTCGAAATGCCAGGGGAAGATAACGTGGGCTCGATCGCTGATGATCAGGTTTTCGCCCACCGGCACGTTCTCGGCTGCCAGATAGTCGATCTCACCCAACAGGCTGGCCGGGTTGATGACCACGCCGCTGGCGATGACACACTGAACGTGGGAGCGGAAGATGCCGCTGGGGATCAGCGACAGCTTGTAGGTCTTGCCGCCGGTCACCACGGTATGGCCCGCGTTGGCCCCGCCGGAGTAGCGAACAACGATCTCGTGCTGCTGGGTCAGCAGATCGACGATCTTCCCTTTGGCCTCATCTCCCCACTGCAATCCGATAACACAGGTTCCAGGCACCGCATCTTCCCTCACAGGACGAACCAACACAAAACAACCCCGGACCACCTGCCCGGGGCATTCCCAAGCCGTCTAGTGTACCGCCCGCAAACCGCGGGCGTCAAGGTAGCCGCCCTGCTTCGGGTGGCCATGGGGTGCCCGAAGAGGCGAGGGCCCGAATCGTTCGGATTGGATGATCTCAAATCTATGGAGCGTAAGGACTTACGTCGCTTTCTCCTCGCAATTGAAGTCCCCCACGAATGCCCCGAATGGGTCGTCGGAGGGTTGCATCAGGGGCGGCGGGGGACCAGAATTCCTGTAAGGAACCGACGGGCGAGCAATGGATCGCCGACAGATTTCGTCGAAGAAACGAAACCGCCAGCGCAAGAGCCGGCCGAAATCGCAGTGATTCTCCCGCAATCGGGGAAAGAGCGTTTGGACTTCTCCCACAACGAACCGTTGGCATGGTTTGATTGATTTCTTGTCCGAAGAAACCACATACCAGGGGATTCACATGTTTGCGAGATAGACCATCTACATCGGCTTCGATGGGAGTTCGTACAACGACCGAACTCTCAGCAGGGTGTCGCTTAAGAACGTGACCATCCACACGGTCGACGGGAAGGAAGTGTCGATCGAATCGGCCCGCAAGCTATTGGCGGAGAAGAAGACGCCCATCTTGGCCTCGTCGTGGAGCGCGCCGATACCGCCGTTCTTCCGAAAGCTGTTCAGCGAGAAATCGCTGCTTTTCGTATTCCCCCAGGACGCGCCTTCCTGGAAGGAGATCCAGGAACCCGGTCGGCCGGTGCAATAGGCCTTGGACTGCGGCGACTCGTCGCCGCTTTCCTTTTCCGGCAGGGTATCCACTTGTGCCAACTCGAAACCCGCGACCAAGCGCTCCACTGTATCCCGTCACCGTGAGCCGGCCAAGCCGCACGACAAGTCGGGTGAGTCTTTTCTCGCGGTCGCACATAGGCGCGGTTGTCCCGGAGGTTCAAGGGGTTGTATCCATGGTGATAACGCAAAGGAGAAGGCCTGTGCTAGCAACATGTTGCGACGGACAAGCTCTCCAATGTGGCGCTGTCCAACTTAGCCCCCGTCTTCTAATTCGGAATTGTTCCCATGGCTCGTTCGTCCGCAATGCGCTCCCCCGGAGTTCGTTCGGCACCGGACTAGGAGTCCTATGCCCGGTGTCGTTTTCGCCGGGTAGGGGTGACGTTTCGGAGAAGTGTTACCGGGGGCGTTACTTTTTGCCTCCCGAAACGGTCAGGCTCTTTGACAATCTGGAAAACGAAAACCGCCGGGCATGGCGAGCCCGGCGGCTTGTTGGTAACAGTTTGCCCGGTTGCCCCGAATTCCAGCGTCGTCGACCGTGGAAGCCGGGCTAGTCGAGCACGTGTGGGGCGTTGAAGAGTTGCTGCGATGTATCAGCGGCTGCTAGCAGGAGCCGCCACCATCCAGAACAGCACGAATATCGTCCAAGTTATCTCGATCACTCAGAAATCCCTTAGCCGACTTTTCAATCTGTCGCAGGTGGTGACCCAGTAGTTGCGAGACTACATTCTCTGGAGTCCAATAGGTCTCGAAAACACCGCTGCTAGGTAAGTAGCGTGCGAAGATTGAGGCACGCAAGAGAGGCAAATAATGCTTTACGATTTGATTGTATTTTCGCGTCTGCTTTAGGGTATTCTCGCGGGAATAGTGATCTGATGAATGGCCGATGTTTTTGTCGTTATCAAAAACCGCCTCCACTATATGCACTGCCTTATAGAAGGCCGTCGTGGCCACCCATGGAGAGTTCTGGTTTAGCTTTTCCAGAAGATGTGCGATCGTAAGTTGCGTTCGGTTCGCGGAAGCGATGTGCTTAGCTTCTGTCGGCATTCGCTTGATACCTGATGACCATCTTCTTAGACAGAAACGTATGCACAGACTCCTCATCGACGGGCGGAAGTCCAAGGACGCTTAAGTTGATTAGATTGTAATCGCCATCGTTCGCGATCTCCAAATCCAGATCAGTCAGTGCATTCTCAAACACATCGTCGTAACTTGTGGCACGATGAACGACAAGAAACAGTAAACCAGCGTCCCGTATCGTGAGATAAGCGTCGCTAATCTGTTCAGGGCGACCGCCTATCCACCGCCCAAGAAAATCAACCAGCATGTCAAACTGACCCTTGAAGACAATCTGCTGACGGAAAGCACGACACGCTTCAATTGCCATTTCGACAGGAATAATCATTAAGTCCCTGCTGGGTGGGACAACACGAATGATACCCTCCCTGTTCTCAAAATGCAGTTCTATAACGGAAGGTCTCGATACTGTGGTTCCACCCTGTGACATTTTGATACACCCTAGGGGGCAAAATCGTTCGCTTCAGTTTCTTCGACTCATAAACGCGAGCCGCTTCAAGAAAATTCAGTATGATACCGTATCACTACCAATCCGTCAATAGCACTTATAGAGTCGAATTCATTGTAGCATACCCCACTCTTTCGTCAAGCTCAAACTGGCCGCAAGTGCCTAATATGACAGGACTTACACTTCGTAACAAATCGCAAACTGTGTACGGGCAAAGGGTTAAGCGTATTATTCGCGTTGCCAAGAGTATATCGCGAATCATGCGGGCAACCCGCCAAAATCCCCTCTTCTGATGGGGGCACGGGGGAAGGCACCCCGACAGGCGGATCTTGTGTTGCTGGTAGTCCGCGTCCAGAACTGTGAGCGTATCATCATGGGCAATCGAGACGACCTTGCCCGTCAATCCGGGCTCGGGTTGGGCCGGGGGACTCGGGGCCGGTGGAGTGTCGCCACAACCGGCGATGGCAACCAGAATCGAGACAATCAGCGGGCAGAGGGTTCGGTGGGGCATCCCCGGATTGTAGCGGGTACTGGCGTGGGGTGCGAGATTCGCCCCCAAACGCACGCTGGAGGCCCGGCAGCGGATGGGGGTTCCTCTGGCCGAGCCGAGAAGACAAGGGTTTGCGGGGTGGTGTTACTGATTCTGTTGACATTTGCGGGCAATTCCGGGG
>JABMRP010000891.1 GCA_013202535.1 Planctomycetota bacterium | reverse complement strand
TCGTTGGTGGTTGGCATCCGCACCGGCTACTGGCGACCCAGGGGATGCAACCCCCGGGCGTGGTTCGTTGTCTGGTGATGCCATGAAAAGACACGCTGCCATCGGGTGCATTCTTCTGCTCGTGTTGGCGTCGCCGGGAACGGTGCATTCCAGCGAACCGGCAACGCCTGATGACCTCCGCCGGGCCGCCGCGCTGCTGCCGGGCATCGAGGCCTTCGAGCCGCGTTGCGGTGTGGGGGCGCATCTTCCCTTCGTGCCGTACACCGAGGCGGTCGAGCAATTGCGCCGCAAGCCCGGCGCCCGCGCCGTGGCCGAGACCCTCTCGCACGACGACGACGGGGCGGTCCGGTATCTTTGTATTCATCTGCTGACGCCCGAGGACGCCTCGCCGGAGCAGGCCGGTGTGCTGCTGGAGTTCCTTGCCGATCCTGATCGCCGCGTGGGGCATCTCGTCTACGGGCAGATTCGGGATCTGACGCCGCCCGGTGGGGAGGAGGCGGTCCTCAAGCGATTGCGGTCGCTTGCCGAAGGCCAGCCTTGCCCGCCGCGGGCCGCGCAGGCCATCGCCGCGTATCGGTCGCCCGAAGCTGCCCATGCGCTGGCCGAGTGCCTCGACCTGCCCGTCTTCACCCACGGGAAGGTCTCCGTGTTTCGTGCCATGGGCTACTCGCGGCGGCCGGAGTTGGTTCCGCTTCTGATCCCCTACCTCGACGACGTGCAATACACCAACGACCTGCTGTTGGTCTTGCGCCAGTTGGGCAACCCAACCGCCGTGCCGAAGATCCGAGCGTTTGTCGAGCGGATGACCGACGACACGCTCCAGTCGCCCCCCGAGTCGGTTCGTCACCAATGGACCAACGAAGCCATCCACACGCTCTGGGCTCTCCATCGCAAGGCCGACACGTTCGATTTCATCGCCCGGACGCTCGAAGACCTGAACCAAACGCGGAATCCGCTGAGCCAGCGGAGTTATTTGCGCGATTACTTCTATCCCGCTGAACTACCGCCATACATTCTCGAAGCTTATTCGGGCGAGTACGGGATGCGGAAGAGACTGGCCGAATACTACCTGATCGACACGTTCGGCACGGCGCCGTACGGCGAGTTGCCGCTGGCGCGGTGGCAAGAGCGCTACCGACGCGTCGGCCCGCGGGTCCTGCCGCTGCTGTTGGATTGCTGCGACGATCCAGAGGTGGGAATCCACCGCGGCGCGCTCGACGCACTGCAATGGCGCGTGGAGCGCATGTCGGAGGAAGAGCAACGGACGGTCCGCGCCAAGCTCGAACAACTGGCCACCGAGGGCAAATCGCTGGTACCCCCCCTGGCCGACTGTCTCTATCGCTACCCGGGCGATAACACGCTGGAGCTTCTCAAGCAGCTTTCCCGATGCCCGGATGAAATGACCGCCGTGCAGGCAACGGCGTGGCTGGTGCAAGTGGACAAGGCGGCCGGTCTCGGGCGGTATCGGCATTTCCTCCGGTCGCAGACCCCCTGGGTGGCGCAAACGGCCGCCTCGGCGTTGCTGGTGCGTGGCGACGACTCAGGTGTACCGCTGCTCCTGAAAGTCGCCCGGGAGCAGGAAAACGTGGCCTACGCGATCAACATCGGCCGAATCTTGGCCGACTTCTTGGGAGAGGAGCCTCCAGAAGCCAAGATTCGAGCCGATCGGGTCAAGGAACTCGACCGGCTCGAGGCGCTGTGGCAGCAGCGACATGCGCCCTCTTCTGACGAGTGAGGACCGCCATCTGGCGGCACGGGCGCTGGATTCCGGCTTTGCGATCTCAATTTCGCACTTCACTCGGCGACGCCACTTTGCCTTTTACCCCAGCCTGTGCATTCCGCGCATCTTGCAGATAACTCCCCCGCAGGAACTATGTTAATGTCCACAAAGTCGCATGCCGAAAAGTAATGGTGCGGTGACTGACAACTGGGGTGTTCTTGGCAAGGAAACACGGTTGGGTCTTTACGATCGGTCCCATCAGGTGGGCCCGGCCAACTCCCACCTTGTTGCCGGCTTCCAGGGCCGGGGGGAAATTTGACATGCCCGCAATCAGAACCTAGATTTTTCCAGGCTTTACCCGACTGCGGCCACCCAACGGACCTGGGTGGCAACACGACCGACTGGGTGAAGCCGGTGCGGAGGGCGACGGAGCGCACGGCCGTACAAGGCATACCAACCGTCCAATCCCACCCTGATGGCATCTGCCTCGGAGAAGAAGTCGATGATCCGCAAAGCTACCCTGACCTTGATGCTTGCCCTGTTGGCCGTTTCGCCCGCGGTGGGCAAGGAATGGGCTCGGAAGATGTTCGAGAGCACGGAGCACGACTTCGGCGCGGTCGCCCGGGGAGCGAAGGCCCAGTTCGAGTTCGTCATTACGAATCCTTACGTCGAGGAGGTCCACATCGCCTCGGTCCGGTCGAGTTGCGGCTGCACGCTCGTGAGCGTGGAGAACCCCGCGATCAAGACGTTCGAGAAGACGGCCGTGCTGGCGCGGATCAATTCAAACAAATTCCTGGGACAGCGCGGAGCGACGGTCACGGTCACGTTCGACAAGCCGTTTTATGCCGAAGTGCAACTCCAGGTGAAGACCTACATTCGTAGCGACGTCGTGTTCTACCCCGATAGTGTGCAGTTCGGCACGCTCGAACAGGGGGACTCGGCCGACCGGAAGATCAGCGTTACGTATGCCGGGCGCGGCGACTGGCAGATCCTGGACGTCACCAGCGCCAACCCTTATCTGTCGGCCGAAGTCGTCGAGACCCACCGTTCCCGCGGCCGGGTCAGCTACGAACTGATCGCGCGGCTCGATCCCGACGCGCCGGCCGGATATCTCCAGGATCATCTCGTCCTGCTGACCAACGACCGCCGCCTGACCCAAGTGCCGATCACGGTCGAAGGCCGGTTGGAGGCCGGGATTACGGTCAGCCCGTCGTCGCTGTTCATGGGCGTGGTGGAGCCGGGGCGCCAGGTGACCCGGCAACTGGTCGTCCAGAGCAGCAAGCCATTTCGGATCCTCTCCGTACAATCCGACGCCGACTGCTTCGAGATCGACGCGCCGCTGGC
>JABMRP010000890.1 GCA_013202535.1 Planctomycetota bacterium | reverse complement strand
CTGGCCCTGGATGCCGAGAACCTGCTGGTCGACGAAAAGCAGGAAGTGGAGAAACTCCGCAAGGAACTCAAGGTGGAGTTGCCCGAAGGCCAATGGTGGTGGGACTGAGCCGCCACGACGAAACGCACGTGAGTCAGAGACGCTCCCGGAAATCATTCCGGGGGCGTTTTTTTTGAGGTCCCCTCTCGCTGGAGGGAGAGGGTGTCTTGAAGCGGAGCAACCATTGTTCCCTCGTGACCCATTTTTCCGGCCTTGCTGACGCTTCGCCTTTACCAAAGAGCGTCCTTGTATGCTCTTGACGGGCAATCGCTTTCCAGACGATAATCGCACATCCGCCGCCTGTCTTTATTCCGTATGGAAGCGTGTACGCATGATTGACAAACTAGTCGTCAAATCGTTCAAATCCCTTGAGTCCGTGACGGTTGAATTGGGACACGTCAACGTATTCATCGGAGCGAACGGAAGCGGGAAGAGCAACTTGCTCGAAGCGCTAGGCGTTCTGTCGGCCGCTGCGGACGGCAAGGTAAACGACCTGACGTTGCTGAATCGCGGTGTACGCCCCGGTGTCCCGGCGTTGTACAAGACTTCGTTCCCCAGCAAGAAGAGACGGCCGGCACACATTTCCTTCGCTGCCAGCAACAGTCAAGCACAGTACAGAGTGTCGCTCCATAATCCACTTAAGGATCCGAAGCCGGCATGGCGATTCAAGACGGAACTCTGGCAGCAGGGCGACGAGAAGTTGGTTGGCAGTTCACCGGCCCGCCCCAAGAAGGCGAATCCCGAACAGGGGCTCGCCGCCTTGGAGGCCATTTGGTGCGCCGAGGACGATCCTGCGCTGCGGTTGCTGCGAGAATTGCAGGGATACGTAGTATTCGCTCCGACGACTCCCGTACTGCGTGGAATTGCTCCCGAGACACAACCTCGCGAACCGGTTGGCCTTTCCGGGGGCCAACTGCCGAAAGCGATTCTAGAACTGTTGCTGTCCAGGGACAAGAATGCTCACGCCAAGCGAGTTTGTGACGATGCGCTGGGGTTGATTGATTGGGCCAAGTCGTATGGTTCTACACTAGCAACCACTATCGCTTTGTCACCCGCGGCTGCCGCTTCACAGCAAGTCGTGCGTTTTACGGATCGCTACATGCAGAAAAGACGAAACGTGTTATCGGGTTACGACGCGAGTGAAGGTGCTCTGATTGTCTTGTTCCTCGCGGTGCTCGCGGGCCACGACTTCAGCCCCTCGCTCTGCGCGGTTGACAACGCCGACCACGGACTCAATCCGCGTCTGGCTCGTGCATTGATGGGCAAGCTCTGCGACTGGTATCTCAATGCTCCCCAGCAGCATCAGATCTTGCTTACCACCCACAATCCACTCGTTCTTGACGGTCTTCCCCTGCAAGACGAACGGGTCCGTTTGTTCACGGTGTCTCGAACGAATTCGGGAAGGACTGCCGTGCGGCGAGTGGAAGTTGACGAGTCACTCCTCGCCAAGGCAGAGGAAGGCTGGACACTCTCTCGCCTTTGGGTGATGGGGCACCTGGGAGGCGTGCCGAATGTCTGATCCTCTGCGAATTGCCGCCGCCGTTGAGGGTCCAACCGATTTCATCGTCTTGTCCGCTGCAATCGAGTCTCTCTTGGCCGGCGAGGAGTTTGAATTCCAAACGCTACAGCCTGAGTTATCGGCGGCGTTCGAGCCCCAAGGCGGCAAGACGGGACTTGGTTGGTCCGGTGTATATCGCTGGTGTCATCAAACCTCGGATCAAGGAAACGGTCGTGTGTCGCAATCTCCCCTACTCGCGTTTCACGACTTGCTGGTCGTCCAAGTGGATGCGGATGTCGCGGGCATGACCTATGAGAGCGGTAAGATCAAAGACGAAGCGGGTGACCTTCCTTGTGAGAAGCCATGTCCACCGCCGAGTGATACGACCGATGCATTGCGATTGGTGGTTTTGCGTTAGATGGGAGAAACGACAGTACCGAGTCGCCTCGTTCTATGCACGCCCTCCAAGAGCATGGAAGCGTGGGTCATGGCGGCCTTGTTCCCGAGGAACAAGGTTCTGGCGATAAAAGGGTGGGAATGCCATGCCAACCCAGAAAAGCAACTCGCGCAGCAGCCGAAGAAGCAACGCATTGAAAAGCGGATTAGCGACTATGAGGCCAGGAAGTCCGAATTCCGCACCGCTTGGCCGAGAGTGAGAGGAAAGCTGACGGAGGCAAACAGGTTCTCCGTCGACCTTCTTGCCGCGATTGACAGTCTTTCCTGATGGATTCCCTGGCCGCCCCTACTCCACCTTATACAACTTTCCGCCCTCTTCGAGCATCAACTCGGCGTCGGCCGGTTGGCTGGAGAGAACGCCGCGGGCGGCGGGTGAGGCCTCGCGGACCAGACGGAAATACTCCTCGCTGAACCGTTTGATGACCTTCACTTTCTCGGCCAGTTCCTCCGGCTTGAGCTTGGCCACGTCGTACTCGTACCAAACGTTGCCGCGGCGGTAAAGCGTCCTTCCGGCCACTGTGCGCACGGCCTCGGCCACCAACTCCTTGTCGCTGTCGATATCGCGGAACCGGGCGCCGGCCTTCTCGCCGGCGGCGGCCGACTCGGACGGGGCTCGCTCGGCTTCGAGCAAACCCTTCTTCATGTCGCGTTGGGAAAAGCCGGCGATCCCGTCGGCCTCTTCCAGGCGTCGCAGCAGGCCGGCGGCGCGCATCGCGCCGAACTGGGCTTTCGCCAGATCGCCCGGCGCGGCCTGATCGTCAGCCAGAAACGACGTGTACGGCGTGAGGATGCCGTGCTTGGTCGAGAGGGTGACCAACTCGGTAATCAGTTCGTCGTTCTTGCCGTGCAGGTCCAACTGGTCGATGATCTCGCCGATTCGCCGCATCGCCCAAAGCTTGGCCACGAAGGCGTACGATTGGTCGTTACTCTCGTCGGCCAGTTCGACGGGAAAGTCGTACTTCTGCCGCTTGTCGCCCACGCTGCCGGTGATCGTCACCTTGGCCGGTCCGAACTTCTTATGACGGCCGACCAGGACCAACTGCTCGCCCTGGAACAGATCGCGCGGCCCCTCGGGATACATGCGGTTGACCGGATCGCCCTCTTCGCTTCGTACCTCGTCGAATTCGAACCGGACCGCCACGTCGGTCATCACGGGCGAACTGATCTTGCTGTACAGCCGGCTGACGTGCGTCTCGATGTCTTCGTCGGGACGCACGAACTCGCTCTGCCCAAAGTTGGCCCGGGACAATCGGTCCAGCAACCGGCTGTTCACGTCGTAGCCGACGCCGAAGTTGATCAGCCGGGCGCGCACCCGGTTGTTGCTCTTCGTGTTCTCGACGATCTTCGCCTCCTGGAGTTCGCCGACGGTCGGCAATCCGTCGGTCATGAAGAGGATGAAGTTCGGTTGCGACGAATCCTGGAGCATCTCCATCGCGGCGGTCAGCGCATCGTTGATGTTTGTCCCCCCGCCGGCATACAGGCCGTTGACGAACCCCACGGCCTTCTTTCGCGTTTTCTCGTTGTAGCGCTGTAGCTCGGGAGCCATCGTCTCGACGTCCGTGTCGTAGACCACCACGTTGAACAGATCGCCCTCGCGCAGATTGTTCAACACGTGGATCAGCGCCTCCTGGGCTTGCTCGATCTTCTTACCGCTCATGCTCCCCGACCGATCGAACACGCAAACGACCGTCTTGCGCGGCCGCTCGGCGTCGGGGGATTCGATCCGCGGGCTGGCCAGCAGCAGAAAGTAGCCGTCTTCGCCCTTCTCGGGCCGGTAGCTGATCACGCTGGCCCCCAACTTGCCCTTGGCCACGCCGTAGAACATGCGAAAGTCGGTACTGGGCACCTGGTTCTCGACCGTGTAACTGACCACGGCGTGGTGTTCGTCGGGCCTTTTTATCTCGACCGAGTGCGTGGGACTGTAGATGCTCTTCAGCTCGATCAAACTCTCCACCGATACGCGGATCGCCACCTTTTCGACCGGATGCGAGGTGTACTTGGCCGTGCCCAACGGGAAGAGGAAATCGGTCAGCCGGCCGTCCTTCCGCAGCAGTTGGTTGTAGCGGAGCGTCACTTTCCGCTCGGCACCCGCGGGCACCGGGAAGACACTCGTCTTAAACATGCCCGTGCCCATCCATTCCAACAGGGCCGGGTCCTGGTTGCGGCGGATATAGCTTTCGTAGATCGCCCGGGCTTCCTTGGCCGGCAGCAGTTTGGCCGGGTATTCCTTGCCGTCGACCATGAAGGTGAGCCGGTCGATGGCCCCGTCGTAGGGCAACGGAAAGATGAACGAGACTTCCATCTGCCGGCTGCCCGTGTTGACGATCGACTGGCCCACCTGAACCTGGGCCACCT
>JABMRP010000889.1 GCA_013202535.1 Planctomycetota bacterium | reverse complement strand
TTCCTCTGGCAATGGCGGCCATGCGTTGTACACGTCTTGCAGGAAGAACGTGCCCTCGCCTTTCTCCGGCTCGCCTTTCTCCGGCTCGTCGCACACCGAGGCCACGGCGTCCGGTCGCTGGCGCGGCGCCAGCGGCATGGGCCAAAGACTCGAAATCTCCGCATCGCGGTAGAGCAGTTCCTTGTTGCCGAAACGGTCGACCAGATAGATGCCGAACATGTTCGGGCGGTTGCCCGTCGGCTCGCCGATCAGCGGGTCGAAGCTGTAAGCGGCCAGGAAAACCTTCTCCGAAAGGGGCCACGCACTTCGGTAGCAATGGCCCGGCCAACGCGCGGCCTCCGGCGGGACCATCACCGGACCGGTGACGCCGACCGGCGCATGCCACTGGCCGCCCGACTCGCGGACCACCGGCGTCTCGCTCTCCGGGAAGAGCGTATCGGGCGTGAGTCGCGTGATCGGATCCAGGCCGTCGAGTCCGCGGCGCGTGTCGAGAAGGATGATCGATCCGGCCGTCATCGCATGATGGGCCGCGGCCGTGGCCATGACCCGATGCGAACCGGGTACCGCTCTCGCTTCCCAGACGCCCACCGGGTTGAGCGTGTTGTTGCCGTAGAAGATCCGCACGTCGGTCCCGTCGGGCCGGGTCGTCCAGAGTTGTTGGTAATGCACCGCATGACGGTCGATGTAATCCCACCGCGTGTAGATCACCCGGCCGTCGCTCAGCACCGACGGATCCCACTCGTGCGTTTCATGGTAAGAGATCGGATGCGGGTTGGAGCCGTCGGCCCCGGCCCGGGCCAACGTGTAGACCGCGCAAGGACCGCGCCCGCAACGGTGAAACCCGCCGCGCCGCGTCGAGATGAAAACCAGTTGGCCGCCTGGCAATTCACACGGGGAGAAGTCGTCGACCGGTCCGTCGGTCAGTTGCCGCAAGCCGGTGCCGTCGGGCGCGACTTCATAAAGATGGTAGAAAACGTCGCCATGGGCATCCCGGTTGGGCGGAGGCTGGTCGACGCGGCAATAGGCGAAGAGAATCCTTCGGCCGTCGTGCGAAACCTCGGGATGCAGGTAGCTGCCCAGCGGTAAATCATCAGCCAGTTGCCGGCACGCGAACGACTTGCCCGGCTCTTGGAGCACGAACAGTCCGCCGCCGGGCCGCGCGTCGCGTCCGTAATACTGCGTCAACTGATGACTGAACGCCGACGGCACCCGTTTCACGAACACCAGCGGTCCCGTTTGGGCCAGCGGGTTGGCCAACACGATCCGCCGCCGCAAGCCGTGTACACGTCGCCAGAGCGCTTCCCACGCCGGTTCGCCAGTCGCCGGGTCGGCCGACAGCGCGTCGAACTCGCCCCGCAGACCTCGCCACGCTTCGCCAAGCGGGCCGACCTCGACACCAGCGGCCGAAAGATCGGCCAATAGAGCGTCGCCCCGCTCAAGCGTTCGCTCGATTGCCTCGGCATAACTGCAAGGCATCCGCGCCGTGCCGATGCCATCCTGCATCCGCCAGTCCCGCTCGATCGCCGCTTCCTCGAGCGAATCCGGCGAGTCCGCCTGGCAGAAGACACTCGGCCAGACCGACACCATCGCCAAGACGAGCCATCGCGGTAGATCGTGGATGTTCACGAGTGTTCTCCTGCCATAAGTGTCGTAAGGGGCGGCCCACCAGCAGGCCTATACGTTATCATATCTACTTCAGGCTTTGCAGCAGAGGCACGGGATCCTCTTCTTTGTCTGGGGATGTGGATTTCTTTGTCTCGGGATGTGAATTTTGGATGAGCCCAGAGTGGGCATTCTCTGGCCCGTTTAGTCCTTGGCCGAATGGCTAGATTTCCGAACCGGGCGCGGGGTAACGCGTTCACCAGCCGAAGCGAGACACACGGGGGATAGTAATGGAGGGAAGAAAGAGTAGCTTGGTTGAGTTGACTGCTCAAATCGAAGCGGATTCCGTCCTGCAACGAGGATTTCTTGGGAAATAGTTGAGGTTCCCAAGCTGTGGTCCGAGCTATCTAATGGTCGCCAACCCTGGACCCTCAGGTCCCGTGCCCCTCGCACGGGTGGGATGGTGGCGGGATTCTTGAAGATCAACTAAAGTTGCCGTAGGATCGTTATCTACTACGTTCCCAAATGCAGGAGGCGATAAGATGATTCCCAACGCAGTTGCCAGCACCGGACCGTATGCCGGTCTCTGGAGCCATCTGAAGTCAATAAATCATGCCCTGGAAAGAGCATTGTCTGCTGGCAGTTCCAAGGATCTGGCCGAATTGGACAGAGATCGACTTCTCGCGTTGAGCGAGTTTCTTGACAGCGGACTTTCTTCCTCTTCTGGTTCTTCCGGCTTGTCAACTAGCCTCGTTGAGTATTCCAATCTGACGGAACCGGACTACAGCGCCGCGATCGACCTCCGCTCTCGGCTTGCCGGCGTTCCTGAGTTCGACAATTGGCTGAAGTCGTCCAAGACGAGTTTTAACAACAAGCTGCAGCGCCTTATTACCTCTATGACCAACTTTCTCTCGCCATCCAGTGACTTTCTCGGACACGAGACTCCACGCCAGGAGTTTGAGATTCTTAGGGCGATCGTCCAGTCACTTCTGTTTGAGGCTGAAGCTGCTCTTCATTGAGGCAAAGACGAAATGGACTTCCGTGTTGACCAACCTACGGCGGTACTGTCGAAATCCCTTTCTTCAATCAAGAAGACCAGCCTTCGCCTTCGCCAACTTGATCGCTGGCAGTTCCCGACCTCCTCCTCTGAACTTGGCCGGGACCTCTTGCTGGACGCACTCGCGAAAGTTTCCGAGCCCACGCACCTTGGCGCGCTGGACCCAGTGGTGCTGTATAAGAGTCTGTTCTCCCTTCGCGAACTTGCCGGAATCATTGAACGCTCGTCCACAGATCGGATTTCCTGGCCGTTGGTCAGGTACTGCGATGAAATCTGGGGCAACTTTTTTGGCCAGAATGGCCCGAAGATTTTCTATGCACTGACCCCGGAGTACAACTACTCGATACTTCACTTCTCGAAGCGTCTGGCGGACGTTCTGCGGGACATTCTTCCGAATTCTGCCGTCCGGACACTCGTGAACAACCGTGAGCTTTATTGCCTGCAACTCGCCTCTTCCGAAGATGAAAACCTGCCCCTCTATGCGAATATCGGCCACGAATTCGGACATACTGTATTCGGCCATCACAGAAAGGAGCTAGTCTCGGCGCTTGACGCTAAGGTGGGCCAACTCCTGGTTCGAGTGCTTTCCGATCTTCAGGCAATAGATGCTGCTCAGACGAGCCGTCGATTTGGCCGCATATGTCAAGCGGTCTTGAAAATTGGAGAAGAGCTTTTTTGCGATCTACTTGGGGCTCTTCTCATGGGGCCAGCCTTCTTTCTTTCGCTGTTTGAGTTCTCATGGGGACAAGCCAGAGATGTGTGGACCATCGGGCTCTCGCCTGAGTTCCATTTCATTCGAGCGTATCCCAGTTTTGGCTTCCGCCTTCACTGTATCAGTCAGTGGGCTAGGATTGCCGAATTCCGGAGTGAAGCGAGCAGCGAAGCCGCCAGATTGATAACAACGAAGGTCGCAGAGCTTGCAGTTGGCGTGGGGACTATCCCCGTCAATCACAGTTCAGACGTTCTGAGAGTCTGGCCCGCTTCCGATGATGACGCTGAACCGATTCGTCGGGTCTTGAACCCACGATTGAACGTCCTGAAGACTGCCTTGGGCGAATATCTCGACGAGTGCGATAGGCTTCTTAGGAATTGGTATCCAATAATACCATTCTCCGGCGTTGGTGTGCATGAGGTGGCTGAGTTGCTGCTCAGGCTGGAAAACGATCTCCCACCAAACATCGTTCCGGACAACACCCTACTCGGAAAACCCGCAACATTTGGTGGAATACTCAATGCGTCGGCACTTTTCCGCCTCGAGTTGCTGACCGGCGGAGGTTCAGAGGATGTTGGAGACAGGTTGCGACAGACTGGGATTGTCGAGCGTCTGACGGCAAAGGCATTTGAATCCACATTTATCCAACGCGAGTTCAATAAATGGGCAGGTGAGGAGAAAAATGGGCGTTCTCAACAGAGCTGAGATAAAAGAGCGAATGAACGAGTCGGACTACTCGAAAAAGTTGCTTGTAACGCCTTTGCTGACAGAGAACCAGATTGACGCAGCTTCCGTCGACATTCGATTGGGTTCCTCGATCATCATACCGAAAAAGACATACGTGGACCAACAGGACGTGACAGATCGAGCGACAATTCACCAAGTTGAGCACAGGCTCTACGACAGAACAAAGTTGAAGCACAAATCGAAATTCGTGCTTCATCCGAATCATCTCATCCTCGGTGTCACCTTTGAGTATCTATCACTGCCTTATGATCTTTTCTGCACGATCATGAGTCGCTCGTCCTGGGGACGATTGGGCCTTGTTGTGGCGACTGCTGCCGCAGTCCAGCCGGGCTATAAAGGCTGCCTTACTCTCGAATTGGTTAATCTCAGCGAAAGTCCGATCGCTTTGTACCCAGGCCTCCCGGTGGGACAGCTAGTATTTCACCACGTCCCCTCCAAAGGTGCCGAGGCGGTTTACAGCGGTCGCTATAACTGCTCAACCGAAGCAGAGTTGCCGAAGTTCTTTGCCAGGGACACAGATAAGGAGTTGGCTTTTTGGGGAGGGGAGTCGCAACGGGTCGGGGGGTCGGAGTCAACTCTTGACTCTTGATACTTCCTTCGCTAGGGCTTTTCGACGCCGCTGCCATCGCGATCCTCCTTGACTTCGGCGTCAATTTCACGCCCGCGAACATCCCCGGCAGGCCACCGTAATCGTCTGACGAGAGGGCTATCTTGTCGGCCCCCAGTACAGTGTTACCAGAAGACGGAGAAACGAACATGACCCGAACCACGCACATCGCCGTCGTCGTTCTCGTTCTGGCGACGACCGGAACGGCCGTCGCGGCGGAGAGTTCCGATTGGAAAGCCGGTATCGCGGCGGTGAAAGTTACGCCCGAGGGGCCGATCCGCATGGCCGGTTACGCCTCGCGGAATAAACCGTCCGAGGGCGTGCTGATGGACCTGTGGGCCAAGGCACTGGTG
>JABMRP010000888.1 GCA_013202535.1 Planctomycetota bacterium | reverse complement strand
TTGACGAAGAGGATCTTATCGAAGTTCAGCAGCGGGTTCTTGAAACTGATCCGCCGGCGAAGCGAGCAGGCCTCTTGGTAAAGCTCTTTTCGTGCGGCGGCGTCGGTGATCGCGACGGTTAGCACCTGTCGGCGAAATTGGTCCAACGCCTGTTTCTCGACGGCAAAGTCGACACCATCGGCCGACCGGGAAAGATCCTCCAACAACGCACTCGTCCGCCGCACGACAACATCGGCCGGGTCGCGATCCGTGGCGAGGATCAGGGCATCGGTGCGAAAGACGGTCTCTCGCACGCGTTGGGGGAAGAGCTTCTCGCGCAGCTCGATCCGTCGCCGCAGTTGGTCGAACTGAAATGCCCACTCGGCATCCAGGTCGAGCGACACGGCCGTTGTGGTCGTCCGTCCCGGTGCGGCCGACTCGGCAGCGCCGGCGTGACAAGTGCCGACGGCCACGACCACCGCAAGCAATCCCCTTGACGCGATTCGCATGATCCTATGCACTCCCTCTCAGGCAATCCTTCGAGAACGGCTTCCACGGTTGCCGCCATCTTACTCACATCGCTGGAATTTCGCAACGAGACGTGGTATTCTGTCGTTGCTCCCGTATAGTAGCCATCTCGCTCCGCGAGATGTAGCCTTTGAACTTCCTCAGTGTTTTGGCCGCATCTCTCGGAACGACGGGCCGCATCTCCCGATGCGACAGGCTACATCTCGCGGAGCGAGATGGCTACTATCCGCAAACACGGGAGAATATCCAATGACCCACGAAAAACCCAATCGACGCGATTTCCTTCGGACCGGTTTGGCCGGCGCTGCCGGTGCGGCCGCCATCGGCTCGAATCTGACGATCATGGCACAGGAGGCCAAAGGGGCCAACGAGCGGCTGGGCGTCGGGTTTATCGGCGTCGGCGGACGATGCCAGTCGCATATCAATATCGTCAACGGTTTCCAGAAGCAAGGCTTGACCGAGCCGGTGGCCGTCTGCGACGTCTATCGGCCGCGGCTGGAGGCGGCGTCGAAGAAGTGCGGCGGAGCGAAGATGTATCGGGCGCACGAGGAACTGCTGGCGGATCCCCGCGTCGACCTCGTTTGCATCGCCACGCCCGACCGTCACCACGCGCCGCAGGCGATCGACGCGGTCAACGCGGGCAAGGACGTCTATTGCGAGAAGCCGCTGACCCACTGGGATCAGTTCGCCCTGGCCAAGGACCTGGAAGCGGCGGCCACGACCAACGGTAAGATCGTGCAAGTTGGCACCCAGTACATGGCCGACGAAAACTACGCCAAGGTTTCGGCCATGGTCAAGGATGGGATCATCGGCACGCCGGTCCATGCCCAGTTGGGTTACTTTCGCCGCGGCGATTGGGGCGAACGGATGACCATCCCCGATGCCAACGCCAAGCCGGGACCCGATCTCGATTGGGAGCGGTTCCTGGGCGACGCGCCGAAGGTCGACTTCAGCGTCTCCCGCTTTTTCCAGTGGCGGCTCTTTTGGGACTACGCCGGCGGGCCGGCCACCGATCTGCTGGTGCATACGTTTACGCCCGTGTTTTGTCTGCTGGGGCTCGATTTCCCCGAGCGCGTGTTCGGCGCCGGCGGCTGTTTCCAGTACGACCGCGAGGTGCCCGACCAGTGTAACATCATCGCCGATTACAAAGACGGGCCGAGCGTGGTGATGATGAACTCGCTTTCCAACTACACGGGCATCGAGACCAAGATCCGCGGCACCAACGGCATCATCATTCTTACCGGCGACGGCATCCGCATCGTGCCCATCGACCCGAAGACCAACAAAGAGACGGACGAAATCCGCATGAAGTGGAACGGCATGGGCGACACGTCCAAACTCTGGAAGAACCTGCTCGATTGCGTCAAAACCCGCGAGCAACCCTTCAGCCCGATCTCCGCGGCCGTCCGCGTGCAGGCCCCGTTGAGCATGGGCATCATCGGCCATCGCGAGAACAAGGTCGTGAAGTTCGATCCGGGGACGAAGGAGTTGGTGTTGTCGTAGTCCCAGGAAAGCGCCTACAATCTTCATAGGCGTTGACCCCAACGGGGTCGCACAACAAAGCCCAGGGTCGCGAAGCGCACCCTGGGTTGGGAGGCCACGACGAAACGAACGCCGAAGCCGTTCTACAGAGGATGCACGCAGACCGTTGCAGCCCTGCGACCTGCGTGTTACGATCAGCGTCATAGGGGGGGGCACGTTATTAGGCAGCGGCGTGCCCCACTATCAATTCAGGGCCGCTCAGTAGTCAGTGCCTATTCTGCACTTGGAGGCGTTTGTTCATGGCCACGTTCAAGATTCTCAAATCTCGCAATTACAACGATAAGTTGGGAAAGATTCGGAGCGAGTTTGTTGTGGAGCTTTTGGACGGCGAGATTGAGCCGGGGGACCGGTTCCGTTTGTACGAGACCCATCACTATACAGACTACACAGTTTACTCAGTAGAATCTCCGGACAAGTCTTGCGTTGTTTATGCCGAGCCGGATCTTTGGTATGAAGGCTGGCACGAGGGTTCAATCTTGGACACAAATGATCTAGAATCCGGCCGCAAATATGGATACGGTGGCGCTGGAAAGCTTCTCTATCATCCGGATGCGCTCAAGGCGTTGGACAATGAAGAGGATGAGTAGCGTGTTGGAGGATAACCGCAGATAAGACTGACGTCCCCTTCCTCTCTCTTAGCTTCCTCCAGGTCATTTCTGATTCTCTCAGCCAGGAGTCATGTCGCTGCAACCTGACGCCCGATCGAAAAATACTAATAACCATGCACATTCCGTTGCGTATCCTCGCAATCCTTTGGGCATCCCCATACACATTCCTCGGCCTGCTCTTGGGCGGCATCGGCCTTTGCACGGGCGGTCGCGCTCGCTTTCGTGGCCGGGCGATCGAGTTTTATGGTGGGAGCACCACGTGGATGGTCAAGAGGCTGCCGGGGGGACAGTTTGCCCTGGCATTCACCTTGGGCCATACGATTCTCGGTCAAACCGACGCGTCGCTGGATATCTCGCGCCAGCACGAGACGGTTCACGTGCGGCAATACGAGCTTTGGGGGCCTTTCATGGGGCCCGCCTATCTGCTCTCGTCGCTGGTGCTCTGGATTGCCGGTCGGCGACCGTATCGCGACAACCCGTTCGAGCGTCAAGCGTATGACCAGAGTGGCGGCGATTAGCCCAGCGCCGCCGGGACCCGGCTACCCGCTCTTGTTGCCTCTTCTTCAAGTAGCATGGGCCCCCGGCCCGTGTTGTGGTGAGTCGTGCTTCTAGCAGAGGTCCCACGGGCCGGGGGCCCATGCTACGTTGGTGCCGGACGATCGTTTCCGGGCACAACCCTCCATATACCCATACAACTCCCACCGCGCTTCGGTTACCGGGAAAGCTCCGAAACTCGCCGTTTTCGCAAGAACGATTCGTAACCTTCTCCGCGCCGCGCATGTAGGTGTGCTGACCGTCTTCGCGTCGATGGGCGGCGACGACATTGAGGCCTGCGTCGCCGCCGAGGATCTGAACGTGCAGGTCAACGACACCACGATCACCGTGGCCGCCGCGGACGTGCATCACATCATCATCTTCGGCGGCAGCGGCAACGACCTGCTCGACGGCGGCTACGGCGTGGACCATCTCTTCGGCCAGTCAGGCAACGACGTCCTGATCGGCGGCCCCGGAACCGACTTCCTCGACGGCGGCACCGGCCGCGACGTGATCTGGGCCATCGACTGGTACGTCGACTTCATCCACTCCGACAACGACGACATCGTGTTCCGCGGGCTGGGCGACGTGTTGGTGTAGAGACACGCCGGGTGCCGCTGGCGTAAACAGCCGCTACGGCCCGAGCTTCAGATCGAGGTGCGGGCGCCAGAGATCATCGTGGACTCGGACGATGGTCGGATCGATCTCCGTGGGATCGACCGAGTCGACGCGGCCGTCGCCGTAGAGAACGTTGGCTGCCCCGCCGTGGCGCGGCGCCACTTGCTGGTACCACAGATCTTGAGCGCCGGCGCCGACGACGTGGGCAACATGCTTGTGGTATTCCACCAGCAGAACCCGGTTCCCGTCGCGCTGGAAGCGGTGGACGCGGCTGTTGATCCCGTAGCTGGTCTTCCCGCCGGCGACCTGAGTCTCGTCACCAGCGTGAAACGGGTTGAGAATCTCTTGGCCCGATTCGTCCACCAGCGCGAAACTGTAGCCGGCGTTCTTGTCGACGGCCAGGATCCGGTAGCTGTCGTCCGGCAGAGGCTCGATCAACACGCGAAGGTCGTTGTAGTCGTTGTCGGTGGCGTCCTCGAATTCATAGGAGATGCAGGGCGGGAAAGATAGATTGGAGAACTGGTTTTCGACCGACGCGCTGGTCCGGCAGCGCGGGTTGTCCTCGCCAAAGGGGATTTCGTACGTGGCGCCGCTATACGTATAGATCTTCAACGCAAGGCTGGGGACGCCTCCTCCCGTGGACACGAGCGGATCGTGGTCCGGACAAACGAACGTGCCCGCCTGATTCTCGACGTACGGTTTGAGCGTGTGGACCCAGGAGCTGGCGTTTTTGATCGCCGGGCGATTGGGAGACTCCTCGTCCCGGTGGTGATAGGCGATACCGAGTTGGTGCAGGTTGTTCTTGCACTTCGTCGCGCGAGCCGCCGCCCGAACGGCCTGAACCGCGGGCAGGAGCAAGGACATCAGCACACCGATGATCGAAATGACGACCAGGAGTTCCACGAGCGTGAAACCACGCCGGCCGTAACGGTTCTTCGTAACCATACCGTTTCTCATGGCTATTTCTCCTTCGCTTGCTCTTCGGCAATTCTCTGTTTGGTAGCTTCCATCAAGGGCGAATCCTTCATGTCTTTCCAGCACGCCCGCATCTCCCTGACCAGCGGTGCCCGCTCTTCCTCCGGGGCATCGGCACGGAACGCGTAGTTGCGGCCGATCATCTTCATCACGGCGACCGCGGCCTGCCCGCGAATCTGCAGCGATTCGTCGTCCAGCGCCGCTAAGAACAGGTCCATGCTATCGAAATCCAGCGCCTTGCCCAGCGCCCGAAAACAAACCGCCCGGACCTGCGGCGACTTGCTCGCCTCGGCGACCCGACGAAGATGCTCCAGGGCAACCGGATCGGCTGCCGCCAACTGCGAAGCAGCAAGTTCCTGCTCCTCGGCCGTGGGTGCCTCGAGGGCCAGCCGAGCTAATTCCTCCGGGGGGGGAGGTGCGTCTTCCGGAAAGAACTTCATGCCATAAAAAACGCTCGCCACGAGAAACAGAATACCGGCCGTGATGTACAGAACCCGATTCGCCATT
>JABMRP010000887.1 GCA_013202535.1 Planctomycetota bacterium | reverse complement strand
CCCCCGGCCCGTGTCGTGGCGAGTGATGCGTTTGGCACGGGCCGGGGGCCCATGCTACGTTGGCGGCGAGGACGAAGAAAGGGGCAGGACTGTTTTCCGCCTGGAGAATTCCGACCTGTTTGTCGTCCCAACGCTGGTTTCTCGTAATGCCGACATCCACCTAAGAGAGCAAGACCATGGCATACCGCATCGCACTCGCAATTCTCGTCGTCCTGCCCATATTTGCCAACGCCCACGAACCGGCCGGCGGCCGGCAAGCGGGCGAGGCACTCCCTCGGCTGTATCCGTTCCGCCAAACGGGACCGGATGGAAAGTGGGGATACATCGACGCCACAGGAACGATCGTCGTCAAGCCGGCGTACCGCTTGGCGGGGGACTTTGTCGCCGGTCGGGCACGCGTGACGAAATCCAAAGAGACCGGGTACATCGACCAGGACGGCCGATGGGTGTTCACGCTCCCCAAAGGCTGGGCCGTGACGCGCCCGTTCTCCGAGGGGTTGGCGGGCTTCTCCGTCGGCGACATGTACGCGGGAAAGTGGGGATACCTCGACCGTGACGGCAAGATCGTCGTGCGGCCCAAGTACGACCGGATCGGCGAATTCACCCAGGGCCTTGCCCGCGTCAACTTGGGCGCCAAATGGGAATTCCCGGGAACGTGGAACGGCGGAAAGTGGGGGTTCATCGATACCCGCGGACGCGTTGTCATACCGATCCAATTCGACGGTGCCGACGACTTTTCCGACGATACGGCAAGCGTGACGAAGGGGGACCGCCGGTTTCACATTGACCGGCAAGGTCGCGAGGTAGCCGGACGCGAACCGAAAGAAGCTCGCACGGAAGCCAAGGAGGATCTGCCGGCCGAACGGGTGCGCACACCCGACGGACAAGCAAAGCGGACAAACGACCGCGAGGCATTCCGCGGCGAGTTAGCCCGCGTGCATATCGGCGGAACCTATTCGGTCGCCGACGACGGCGGCGCCCAGTGGCTCGGCGGTGCGTGGTACTACGTCCATCGAAAAGGAACGCTCGTGCGCCGCGTCCGCAACGATGACGAAGGCCAGGCAAGCGGCTACGGGAAAGAGGATCGCTGAAGCATAGTGCGGGGCAGAACTACTTGATGGAGGCCTGACCCCGATGTTGCGTGACCCCCGGCGTAAAGTGTAAAGTGAAAGCCTGCCCCCGACCTTCCTCGACCTTCCTCTTTTTCGTCCCATCACTCGGGAATAGCGATCTTACCCTTGGCACGCTGCAAAATCTTGCTGATCTTCGACTTTGCGCCTTCAGACTCAAAAGTCCTTTGAAGCACCGCACTTAGCTCGGCCTCATCCTTGATCTCGTGAACGGTCTTGTCGTCCCCACTTAGATACTCCGTCAACCGTAGCGGAAAGTCCTGCAACACAGAGTCCGTAGCGAATTCCAAAAGCGTTAGCTGGTGATTGAGAAGGATTGGGACGTGCAAAGTAAGTGTTCCAGATGTTTCCTTCGTTTGGGTCAATGTTATCCTGGCCAGATCGCTTCTAAGAAACGTCGATGCTTCACGCTCAATTAGTGCAGTAACGCGTGTAACCGACACGGGAGTAATATCCTCGTCGCATATAGTGGCGTCGGCTGCAGGTTCTATTTCAATCTCGCGAATGACTCGTGTGTCTGGAACGCGAAAGGGTCGTGTGACTTGCCCGAGGGTTTCTCGCTCATGCTGCTTGGCGTCTGCATTTAACAGGGCTGCCAATTCCTTCTCATAGACCTGCGGCTCTTCGATCTTTACTTGAAGTTGTGTTGCAAGATTTGACACCAATTGCTGCAAGTCCTGCCGCTTTTCACACGAGAGAGCATGAGTCTGACTAAGAGGTCCGCGGAGGAGGCTCGGCGTTGCACCGGCAGCGAGAATTGGAGCAATGAAGAGGTCAGCCCCCCAGCGAGCTCCTAATTCAAAAAGCACATACGCAGACTCCACACTTACTGGTGTGATGATACCAATACATGTCTTCGCTTCCATTACTTTCTTCTTCAGTGCAAGGCCAATATCATCCCCGACGCTGAGTTTATACCCGGAAACGCTAGTACAAACAACCTCTCTGGACTTGAGATTCAGCGAGGCTCGAAGTAAAGCAATGACCGACGCGGCAATTTCTTCATCCTTGCTGCTGTGGCTGATGAATATTTTGACTGCCAAGGAACACCTCCATCTTTTCTCAAAGAATACCGCGTGAAAGGCTTCTGGTGTGCCTGCTAACGACCAGGATCACTGGGACGCCGCCAATGGAACGAAAAACGGGACAGGTCCGAACGAAAAACGGATCGAAAAACGGGAGGAACGAAAGACGGAACAGGTCCGATATTGATAATCTAAGTAAGCTTGAGGACGAAAACCGACAACAAAGGCCGGCTGCAAATTACCCATTCTGCCAATATCGGACCTGTCCCGTTTTTCGTTCCAACAAAAGGTTTCAAACTCACGTCATGTGTGCTATCCTCCTCCTCCAAGCTTTCGTGGCGCAAGGTCAGATCTTGAACAATGAATAGGGTTGCGTTGGTCGGGGAGACTTCGGGCAGAAAAAGGTGTCAGGAAGCGTTTTCTGACCCCCTCTCCACACCCGAAACCAAACTGCAATAGGGCCTGTAAGAAATATTGTGTCACCTGCCCAAATGAGGGATAACTTACCTTTCCGATTTTGGGATTTCAGGAGATGCTAGCATGGATGCTTTATTGTCTCCACGATGGGTATAAAACCCTCGCCTTCAGGCGAATCCTTTAGGTTCTTCCGTTTTGGGGTTGCCAGAAACTAGCACGTCGTGGAGTCCTGTGAGTTTGTTACATTGTTCGGGCGGCTGGCCCGGTTACGTTCGAGAGGTTTCCGACCACGGGCGGTCGGGCTAACGAGTTTCAAAGCCATCGAAATGACGGCCACTTTGTGTAATATTGCCATCGTGAGCGTAGGACTTCAGTCCGAAGCTCACGATTCCCGTCCGAACCTACCGGCTTCAGCCGGTAGTTGTTGAGTTACGCAGTATAGAGATTTGAAGAAGGGTTTTCCATGATGGGAGAATGTGAAAGCAGCAAGCCAAACGGGTGGCGTCTTCAGTATACGGCCATTACCCCCTCTTGGGGGTGGTTTTTCGTAAAAAGGGCGGAAAACCCCGGGCGCCTCTCGGCAAAGCGGGGCCGGGGCTGGTAAGATCCACGTTTGCGAATTTCGGTGAATCGGAATAAAAATCGAACGACATGGGCCTTGCGTCCGATAGTGAACAAAGGTATACTTGTCCTGTTGTTCACCGGTCAGGGTTTCCGGCTCCGTTTGAACCGTTGCATGGAGTGCTCTCGTACAGAGAGCCAGGAGTGAGCCGGCTGCCGCGGCCGATTGGTTCCCACGCCGAAAGGACCGTCTCATGGTCTCCGCCACGAAAACCAAACCGAAAGCTTCCATGGCCAAGAAAACAACTCAAACGAGCAAGACGGCCGCGCCCGACGCGGCGAAGAAGAGCGGTGTCGACGCGGTCCTCCAGCAGAATCCGGACCTGAAGAACACGGTTGCCCAGATCGAGAAACAGTTTGGCGAGGGGGCCATCATGGCCCTGGGTAGCGAGCAAACGGGCCGCATTGCCGGCATCTCCACAGGCAGCCTCTCACTGGATCTGGCCCTGGGAGGCCAAGGTATCCCCCGCGGCCGGGTCGTCGAAATTTTCGGCCCGGAATCGAGCGGAAAGACCACGCTGGCCCTGCATGTGATCGCCGAGGCCCAGAAACTCGACGGCATTGCCGCCTTCATCGACGCCGAACATGCCTTGGACCCCAGTTGGGCGAAGAAGGTCGGCGTGGAACTGGAAACCCTGTTGGTTAGCCAGCCGGGCAGCGGTGAAGAGGCGATGCGCATCACCGAGATGCTCATTAAGTCCAACGCCGTGGACGTGATCGTCATCGATTCGGTGGCCGCCCTGGTTCCCCAGAAGGAACTGGACGGCGAAATCGGCGACACGCACGTCGGGCTCCAAGCACGCCTGATGAGCCAGTCGATGCGCAAACTGACCGGGGCGATTTCCAAGAGCAAGACCTCGGTGATCTTCATCAACCAGATCCGGGAGAAGATCGGCGTGATGTTCGGCAGCCCCGAGACCACGCCCGGCGGTCGCGCATTGAAATTCTACAGCTCCTGCCGGATCGACGTGCGGCGGATCGGCCAGATCAAAGACGGCGACGACGTGGTCGGCCAGCGGGTGCGCGGAAAAGTGGTGAAGAACAAGGTGGCCCCCCCGTTCCGCGTCGGCGAATTCGACATGATGCACACCGACGGCATCAGCTACGAGGGCGACGTCTTGGACTTGGCCATGGAACACAAGCTGATCACGCGCACCGGGGCCTGGTTCCGTTATGGAGAGACCCAATTGGGCCAGGGACGGGAAAAAGTTCGCCAGTACCTCAAAGAAACGCCCGAGTTGGTCGAAAAACTGAGAGTAGAAGTCTTCGCCGCGGCCGAATTGCTTGGGAAATAGATAAACCCTTGGACGCAACCACCATGCGGCAGTCCAGCCTCCAGCGGAAAACGACGCCTCGAAGCGGCCCGGCGGCCTTGGTTGTCGTCGCGGTCGTTGCCCTGCTGTGGCTGGGCGCGCCGACCCGTCGCGGGTGGGGTCAGGATGATTTGTCCTCCGCAGTGATGGGGCCCGTGGCGCTGGAAAACGTGCTGGTCGGCGTGATCGACCGTTGCGAGGAATCGGTCGTGGCTATTGCCCGGGTTCGCGTGCAACGCCCCGGCGAGGGGTTCGCCCGGGAGTTTCGCCCCGATCCGTTCGGGCGGCGAAGGATCTCCACCGCGGCGGCCAATCCGACCGATCCGGATTTCATTCCCAACCAGTTTGCGACCGGCGTGGTCGTCGATCGCCGGGGACTGATTCTGACCGCCGCGCACGTCCTGGCCGACGACAGTGAATACTACATCACCACGCACGACCGAAAGGTGTACACCGCCGAGGTGAAGGCGGCCGACCCGCGGAGCGATCTGGCTGTCTTGAGTGTGAAGGCCGACGACCTGATTCCCATCGCCTTGGGCGACGGAGGCCATGTGCGCAAAGGCCAGATCGTCATCGCCCTGGGCAATCCTTACGCCATTGCCCGGGACGGCGAAGCCAGCGCGAGTTGGGGGCTGGTGGCCAACGTGGCGCGCAAGGCACCACCGGTGCTCGATGAATTCGAACCGACGGGCCGGAGTACGTTGCACCATTTCGGCACGTTGATCCAAACCGACGCCAAATTGAATCTGGGGACCAGCGGCGGGCCGCTGCTGAATCTCCAGGGCAAGATGGTCGGTCTGACCACCTCCACCGCCGCGATGGTCGGCTACGAAACGGCGGCCGGTTTTGCCATGCCCGTCGACACGACCTTCCGCCGGGTGCTGGATACACTCAAGGAGGGCCGCGAGGTCGAGTACGGTTTCCTCGGCATCCAGCCGGCGAACTTGACGATCAAGGAGCGACTGGCCGGATTGCGGGGTATGCGCATCCGGCGCGTCGTGCCCGGTACGCCGGCCGACCAGTACGACCTGATGGAAGACGATCTGGTGACGGCCGTCGACGGAGTGCCCATCTTCGATGCCGACGACCTGATGCTCCAAGTCGGGCGCATGCCGGTGGAGGCCGTTCCTCGCATCAGCTTCATTCGCGACGATCGCCCGCGCGAGATCGAGGTGCCGCTGGCCAAGTACCCCCATCGCAGCCGTCCGATCGTGACCAGCCGGCGCCCACCGTGGCGGGGAATGCGAATCGACTACTCCACGGCCCTGTTCAATGCCGACGGCGGCGTGTTGGGCGGTAGCCGCACGTTCGACGGCGGGGTGCTGGTCACGGAGGTCAAGCCGGGTACCCCCGCCTGGGAGGCCGGACTGCGCCGCGGAATGATGATCGGCCAGATTGGCAGCACCAAGATCGGTTCTCCCGGCGATTTCCGCACGGCCGTGTCGGGAAAGGCCGGCACTTTGCAGGTGCATCTGGTCGACGAAGAGGACGGATCCGCCGTCCGCGCCGTCGGACCGGAAGCGTAGGTCGGATTCTTATGTTTCCCGCGGAGACGTCATCCACGCTGCCGGGTGAATTCGGCGAACTTCGTCTTGGCGTGTTTCAGTAGATCGGCGTAATCGGTGGTCTCGATCTCTTCGCCCAGCAGTTCCACGTCCAGATAGCCGTCGTATCCGGCCTCCAGCAGTGCCGCCACAATCTCCTGGATCGGGACCATGCCTTCGCCCAAGAGACAACGACTCTGCTCGCCCTCGGGTGGGTGCCTGGCGTCGCCGAGTTGGACGAGTGCCAAGCGGTCGACGAGCTGTGCGGCCCGGGCAACGATGTCCGGGTCGTGGCCCAGATGATAGGTATCGAGAACTATTCGAACGTACGGGCTGGCCAGGGTGTCGCAGATTTCCAGCGCGTCGTCGATGGAGGTCAGAAACGTGCACTCCTCGGCACACCCGGGATGCATAGGTTCCAGCGCCAAGACGACTTGGTGCTCCTCGGCCAAGGGCAGGAGTTCTTTCAGCGCCTCGCGAATGAGGCGGCGAGCATGGCTATGGGTGTGGCCGGCCCGCGCTCCGCTGCAGACGATCAGGCTGTCGGCGCCGAGGCGTCCGGCGGTGCGAACGGCCTCGGCCGCGTCCACGACGCTCTCCCGAAAGCTGCGGCCGTCGCTGCCGGTGAACCCTCCGGCCCAGAACAGGTGTGCCGCCTCCAGCGCGTGTTGGGCCAACAGATCCCGGGCTTTGGCCTCGCCGAAATCGGACAATTTGTGACGCCAGATACCGATGGCCGAAATTCCAGCGGCCGCGTAGTTCACCACGTCTTCCTCGAAGGACCAGCGATAGGTGGTCACTTCATTCATCGACAAGCTCGCCATCGATCCCTCCCTTGTTGTAGAGGAGACCCCTCAATATGTGAGGATTCCGGCCAAATCCCCATCAAGAGCGACAGTATGGGAGATAATCAGCCCCGTGTAAAGCCGACTGCGTTGCACCCGCTCGGCCAGGGGAAGCGTCACCTGATCGACCCGGGTGAGCACCCCCGAGTTCCCATGACCGCTCGACTGGCCTTGACCCAAGGCGTCAGCCGGGCGACACTATCGCCGCAATGCGTATGCTCACTCGATACATTCTGCTGGAGCTGACGAAGACCTTCTTGCTTGCGCTGACCGGGCTGACGGTCATGATGCTGGTCGTCGGCGTCGTACGCGAGGCCGTGCAGCAGAGCCTCCCTCTGGCCCAGATCCTCTGGCTGCTGCCGTATATCTTGCCCGATGCGCTGCGTATCGCGGTGCCGGCCACGTTGCTCCTGGCCACGACGGTGGTCTACGGACGGATGTCCGGCTCCAACGAGATCGTCGCGGCCAAGGCGATGGGGATTTCCCCCGTGGCGCTGCTTTGGCCCATCTACACGCTGGCCTTCGTCCTTAGCCTCGTCACCGTCTGGCTCAACGACGTGGCCGTTTCCTGGGGTCGCAACGGGGCGCAACGTGTTGTCATCGAAGCGGTTGAGGAGATCGCCTACGGTATGCTCCGCACCCAGAGGGCGTATAGCTCGCCCCGGTTTTCGATCAATGTGAAGCGGGTCGACGGGCGGAAACTTGTCCGTCCGATCGTTACCGTGGCCGCTCGGGGAAATGTTCCCACGGTGACGATCACCGCCGCTGAAGCCGAACTCCGCTCCGATCGCCAAGAAAATGTCCTGAAAGTCCTTCTCCGCGATGGCACGATCGAGGTGGGCGACCATGGGGCGTACCGATTTTCGGGCGTTCACGAGGAAGCGATCCCCCTGGATGACGCCAGCCGCGCGAAGCGGACTGCCAACCTGCCCTCATGGACGGCGCTCCGCGAGATCGACGAGCAGGTCGTCCACCAGAAATCGATCATCGAGAACTACGAACAGGAACTGGCCGCTCGGGCTGCCTACCAAATGCTCACCGGCGACTTCGACGCGCTGGCTGCTCCACGGTGGAAAGTGTATCATCAAAGACTTCAGAACGCGCGGGGCCATTTTCATCGTCTGAAAACCGAACCCCACCGTCGATGGTCGGCCGGTTTTAGTTGCCTCTGCTTCGTCTGGGTGGGCGCGCCACTGGCAATTTGGCTCCGCAACCGTGACTTTCTGACCAGCTTCTTCCTCTGCTTCCTGCCGATCCTGATCGTCTACTATCCCCTGCTGGCGTATGGGGTCGACGGCGCCAAGAGCGGGACCATTTGGCCCGAATCCGTATGGGCCGGCAATCTACTCCTGCTGGTTGCCGGATGCTTTCTGCTGAAGAAAGTCATTCGCTACTGAACCGGCGTTCCCCTGCCCCCGGTCACCACTTCTAGCCGGTTGTGGTGCGACCCGAGCGCGGTTGTCGGCGAACCTTTCGCGGGCGTTGCTTCGAGGGCTTCTTCCGTCGCGGTGGCTTGTCGGCGGCCGGCTCCTCGGCAGTGGCACGGGTTGCCGACGACACGGCCGTGCTCAGATCCCAGGCGGTCAGCCAACGCGTCTGGCGGCGTACCAGGCCGAACTCTTCGCCGAGTCGCTGTTCCATGTCCGGAAGGTGGCCGGCGCCGTAGAAAATAGCCAGTTTCTTCTTCCCACCGTCGATTTGCTTCCGTAGCGTCTTCAAGGCAACCTTGTTGCGCTCGGTAATGATCGTCGTGCCGTCGAAGGCCCCCATCGTGCCTTCCATGTCGCCGAACTGCTTGGCCAAAACGCGTTTCAACGCCAGAGCTCGATTCTTGTCGAACAGCGCCAACAGCAACTCAGCGTCGGTCGACTGGCCGGAGTTCCGGCTTTGCTGCGCGATCGAATGTCCCATCGCCCGAAACATCATCGTCCACATGCTCTCGCCCTTTTTCTTCATCGAGCGGGCCATCTGATCGGGTGTCATGTCGGCGTGGACGAAATTCTTCTTGCCGTAGTCGATCCCGTCGAGCTGATATTCCAGTTCCAGCACGTCGGTCATGAATCGCTGGATCGCGCTGATCGGACTACCCCCTCCGCCGCCTCGGGGAATCGGGGCGCCGCGGGGGGCAACCATCTCGAACAGCACCACGTCGTATTTCTCGAACTCGCGATTGAGTTGCCGGTAGTAACTCTTCTCGCCGATGTGAATGGCTCCGATCAGATCGACCGTGGGACCCGATTGCCGAGAGTTCTTCGGTCCGCACTGCACGATCGCCGTCTCCAGCGCGATCGGATCGCCCGCTTCATCGGAGGTAATCCGCAGCACTTCGTCGGCCGGATTCTCCGGCTTGTCGCCGTCCTTCTTCCGATCCGCCGCCACGGCAATACCGCTCGACACGGCAACCAGAAAAACAAGCCGGAGCCAATGTCTGACACACGCCATGGAAACACCCTCCTGAAAGCAAACCTGCCCCCCGGGCAAGGCCTAACGTATCAACGCACAGATTAGAGTATACGCTGCCCGTGACGGCGAATACAGGGGCGCCGACCCGCAATGCCCAGACGTGCGAAAATGTTGGGAGAAAATGGAGGCTGCGACTCTATTTACCTTTTTTGGGGGGTAGGCAGGCTGGATAATTCAGGAAAGATGCGGTGAGAGTGGAATCTGGGAATGAAAGGGTATTGACAGTGTCGGTGACCCCAATCAAGATAAATTAAGGAATCTAAAGAAGATAGATAGCAATACACGCTCACCAAAATTGTGGCACATATTCAAGTTTTCGTAGACAATAGGTTTGACGCGTCTAGACAATTTGATTCGGATGGAAGGATAATCAAGGGATTAAACGGCGTGTTCTTGGTAGTACCGCGCTGACGGTTTGTGCTGTGCGCGCGGATTGGCGTGTCGACGTGGTTTGCAGCGGCAACCCTGCCGCGGTTTACGGTGTCGTGCCACCGAGATATTTGCCGTAGGATCCCACCGCAGAGAGCGGGTGTTACGAGCCAGTCCGTGGGGCATGTGTTCCCACAACTGGGATCGGCCTACCCCTCTTGCCTTTGAACGACCTTTACTCACAAACGGCCCTTTTTACCCACAAACGGCCTGTCCACAGCGGACGGGCAACTCGGAAAAACGCAGCATGAGTCACCCGACCGGGGTCCAACACGACGTCGTGATCCAGTGTGCCGCATCACCGGCCTTTGCCGAGTGGCTTGCGCAGGCGGGCGGTTCGCTGATCATGTCGACGTATCAGGCCGGCAAGGTGGCCATCATCGGATGGGACGGGCGGCAGACCACCCTGCTGATGCGGCAATTCGATAAACCGCTCGGTCTGGCGGCCGACGCCTCGCGGATCGTCTTGGCCACCCGTCACGAGTTGTGGATACTGGCCAACACGCCGGTTCTGGCACACGATTACCGGGAAGATCAACCGGGACGCTACGACGCCCTGTATCTTCCCCGAGTGACCTACCACACGGGTGATCTGAACGCCCACGACGTCGCCATTGCCGGCGACGACATCGTGCTGGTCAACACGCGTTTTTCTTGCTTGGCCCGGTTGAGCCGGGATTTTAGCTTTGAGCCCCTTTGGAAGCCGAAGTTTGTCACCGACGTGGTGCCCGAAGACCGCTGCCATCTCAACGGGCTGGCCATGCGCGACGGGCGCCCGGCGTTCGTTACGGCGCTGGGTACCAGCGATACGGCCGGCGGATGGCGGGAGAAGAAGGCCGACGGCGGAGTGCTGATCGAGGTGGAGTCGAACGAGATCGTGTGTGGCGGATTGTCGATGCCCCACTCTCCCCGATGGCACGACGGCAAGCTGTGGCTGCTCAACTCGGGCCAGGGCGTCCTGATGGTGGTCGATCCGGCCACGGGCCAGTCGACCGAGGTATGCCGCCTGCCGGGCTACTTGCGGGGGCTCTGTTTCGTCGGGCCCTACGCGCTGGTGGGGCTCTGCAAGATTCGCGAACAACACATATTTGGCGGCCTGCCCGTTGCTGAGCGCTACGACGCGCTGCATTGCGGGGTGGCCGTGATCGATCTGCGCACCGGCGCGCGGATCGCCATGTTTGAATACACCCAGGGGTGTGAAGAGCTTTACGACGTGCAATTCGTACCCGGCGTGTACCGTCCGATGATCGTCAATTTCGATCGGCCGGAGGCACGCCAGGCGATGAGCAATCCCGAGTCCTCTTTCTGGCTGCGGGCCAGTTCAGAAATTTCAGAGGAATCGGGCACTCGTGACGGGGTCGGCGTCCATGCCGCCGCGTCACTTTCGGCCGGTGGGCCAGCCGGCGAACTACCAACCATGGGCAACTCCATTCCGGATTCCGGAACCCAACGCTGAGGGAATGAGAAGATGTCGCGATTTCGATTGCCGAACTTCCAAGATATTACATCCCGATTTGCTCGCCTCTGCCAATCCGGCAACAAATCGAAACCGGCCGCCGGCGCGGGCAAACCCCGCCGCTTGGTGATCGATCCGCTGGAGCGGCGCGAGTTGCTGGCGGTTTCCACCCCGGCCCAGGTTGCCGACGTGGCGGTCAACGAGGGTATGGGATCGGACCAATTCACCATCGCCGGCCAGTCGATCGGAGTGGACAACGACGGCGATTTCGTCGTCGTCTGGACCCGCTACGACGATCTGCTCGACGAGTTGGGCAACCCGTACATCGACGCCGATACCGGCCTGATACTGACCGACGCGAACATCTACGCTCGTTACTTCACCGACGAAGTACAGCGGATCACGTTGCCCGAGAATGTCCTCGTGGATAACGACGACGATCCCACCACCGTGGGCACGATCTCGATCAACTACGGCGGCACGGAATTGCAGACGGTCTCGTTCTCCCAAACGACCCCGCCGGCGTACGATTTCGCGGGCCTAATCACCGGCACGTACGCCTTAGTATTTGACATCGACGGAAACGGCGTCATCGGCGCCAACGAGACGACCGCTCCGATCGCCTTCACGGATCCGGCGGGGTTCTTCGCCGCCGCCGATCCGGCCTTGATGGATGCCAACGCCCTGGCCATGCAAGACGCTCTGCGGGCGATCTCGGGAGTGCCGGGCAACGAGGCCCTTGCGGAGGTCGTCGTCACGCCGCTGGCCGCCTACGACTACCAGATCGAGTTCGTCGGCCAGGAGGGGATCGACCAGCCGGAGTTGTTCTCCAATCCTGACGAGATGAACTTGGGCGAGATCGATTCGCAGCTTTCCTCGTTGAGCTTGGACCAGGCGACCATCAACGCCGTCGGCCTGAGTATCGTAACCGGCTCGTTTACCGACGCCGACACGCTGGCCACATACACCGTAATGGTCGACTGGGGTGACGGAACCCAGGGCAACGCGACGGTCAATCAAGTAACCCGTACATTCAGCGCGTTCCATAACTACACCGACGGCGCCGACGACCACGACGTCGACGTAACGCTGTCCGACGATTTCGGGTTCGGCGACTCGGCCTCGATGACGGTGAACATCAGCAAGGTCGATCCGATTCTCACCTCGGTGGTCGTGGACCGGGTGGGCGTGGCGGCAAACGACGTGATCACGGTAACCGGTACGTTTATCGGTACGGGCGACTCCGTGCGGGTCAACTGGGGTGATTTTTCTTCGAGCAACGCGACACTCGATCTGGTGAACGGTACGTTTACCGCGACCCATCAGTACTTCTGGGGCGGCACCCGCGACATCGATGTGACGTTCTCCGAGGGCGGGGTTGCGATCACGGCCTCGACGTCGGTGACCGCAAGCACCTTTGGTACCGCCGCGTTTCTCCCGGCGGTCATGGTCACAACGACGCGAAATCCGGCGGACATTACCGACATTCCGATTGTGCCCGGCAGTCCGACGGAGACCGAGGAAGCAATTCGCGAGGCGTTTTTGGTGGCCACGGGCCAGGAATTCGTGATCGGCCCGAGCGTGATCCCCTTTCCCATGTTCGAGCCGGTTGATCGCTATGCGGGCTTGCCGCGGGTCCAAGTCGATTCCGTTCCCACCCCCGAAGACCCGAACGGCGAGCGAACCTTCGACATCCGGTTCGTTCTGGAATCGGGCAAGATCGACCATCCGGAACTGGTCATTACGGCCGTCGACGACACGGGGACACCGATCGACGTGGGGGCCGACCCGGTCCGCACGCTGAAGCAGACCAGCGATGAATTCCGCGTCAACTCCGAAGAACCGAACAACCCCTTCACGCAATCGCCCGACAAATACAACCAGACCAGTCCCGCGGTGGCCATGGACGCCGACGGCGATTTCATCATCACCTGGCAGAGCGAGGTTCCCAATAAGTATTCGTCGGCCGGGCAGGTGGTTGAGTCGAGCGTCACCGACATTTTCGCCCAGCGATTCTCGCCCACCGGCCACGTGACCGAGGATGCGGATATTACGTTCCGGACCGACGTCGACCTGGACGGCGTCGCCGACGTCATTCATGGCGTCAAGCCGCTAGGTAACGAGTTCCGCGTCAACACGTTCACGGCCAACGCCCAATTCACGCCGCATGTGGGGATGGATGCCGACGGCGATTTCGTCATCACCTGGGCCAGCGACGGTCAGTCCAATAGCTTCTTCAACGGAGTCAAGGCCCAGCAGTACAACCGCGACGGTGACCGGCTGGGCGGCGAATGGCTCGTCAACGACGAAGACACCGAACTGCACCGCGCGCCCTGGGTGGGCGTGAGCGACGACGGGCATTTCGCCATTAGTTGGGTGACCTCCGGCGCGCTGATGGCCGAGATCTACAATCCCGACGGAAACGTCTTGGCGGCGGAATTCGTCGTCCAGGCCGGCGGAGCCCTCCAGTCCATCGATTTCGATACGGCCAACAACATGATCATCGGTTGGTCCGAAATCCGCGATGCCGACAACACCGGCGGAACGTCGGTGGGTGTGTTCGCCCGGCTTTATGAACTCTTCCAGGACGACGGAACCTTCGCCCTTTCCGTGCTGCAGGACGACTTCCGCGCCAACAGCGCCAGCATGGCCGCCGACGGGGCGGTCACCTGGCCCAACGCCCAGCTTGGCGGCCAGGTCGCGATCGACGCCGACGGCGATATCACGATTTCCTACGACGGGTTCGGCCCCGACGTTTCCGAAGACGTGATGCTCACTTCCTCGCTATTCGACCGGCTCAACGAGCCCCAGAACGCCGATCTGGCACCGTATTTCCAGGGGTTCCTTAGTGCGTTCTTTCCCATTGACAACATTGGCGACGTGACCGGGGCTCTTGAGGCGGTGCTGATT
>JABMRP010000886.1 GCA_013202535.1 Planctomycetota bacterium | reverse complement strand
GCGGCTTACTCCTAACCGGCGTCGGCGGGCACCTCTTCCTCGTCCTTCTCTTCACGGAAGCCGATGAAGAAGAACGCCAGGATGGCAAAGACAGCGATCGAGGGATAGAACCAAATGGGCTTCCACTGGTTGACCTGGGCGGCCATCCACTGGTCGCGGGCCAGTTCCTTCTCCTCTTTCACGATCGTCTTGACGGTGGTGATCAGGTCCGCCTTCTTGTATGTCACGCCGTCAACCACAAACGTGTCGTCCTTGAACTGCTCGATTTCGGTCAGCGCGATCTTCCCGTTCTCGTCGGCGTCGAACAGCTTGGGTAGATCGGGTTTGGCTTCTTCCGATTCTTCTTTCAGCCATCCCTTCACGACCCCCGGGAGATCAAGAAATCGCAGCGCGCTCTCGGAAGCATTGGGATCGTCCCAGCGCGGCAGTCTGGCGAACTCCTTCACCTCCTCGGATTTGACTACCACACCGGGCATGCCCTCAACGTTGGCAGGATACTTGTCTTTCATGAACCCGGCCCCCTCGCAACCAACATACCAACCGATGCCGATCAGCAGGAACGTGAGCAGGCTCTGGGCGCTGGCTTTCAGATCGTCCGGCGCCCGCTTGTCGACGTACATGTAGGCACCGACGTAAAGGAAGCTATAGCAGACGCCATGCAAGATCAGGCCGATGAAAGCAAATCCGAAGTTCGGCGAAGTGAAGCACAGGTAGCGGAGTGCCCACGCCGCCATACCGATCATCAACACGCGCTTCATTCCCAGCTTCATCACGAACCAGGGCATCGTAAACATGAAGACGATTTCGGCGAACTGGTTTATCGAAGTCAGCGCCAAAGGAGACGGATAGTCGCGCTGCTTTAGCATCGCACCCAGCAATGTGAAGAAGTAACCACAGGCGGGAATGCTCACCAGGAACACGCAGACAATGAAGATCAAGAAGGACGGATTCTTGAGCAGTTTCAACGCATTGAGGCCGAACGCGTCCGTCCCTCCTTCGGCGCCCTTGGGCGGCGTGTTCGGGAGTGTCCAGCAATAAAGGCTCAAGACGAAACTGGCCGCACCGGCTTGGAAGAGGAATTTCGACGTTCCCATGCCACCGAGAAACACGTCGGCGATCAACACCGCGACGATCCACCCGATGGTGCCGAACACGGCGATGCGGGGGAACTTGGACGCATCCGGAATATGCTTGAACGACACGGCGTTGGCCAAGGCCAGCGTGGGCATAAAGAACAGTCCATGGAGCATCATCAGCCCCCAAAGCATCTGATAATTGCCCTGCGATCCGACCACTCCGGCCCCGACAAGACTCACTCCGCTAAGCACGTGTAGCACCGAAAGGACACGCTGCGCGGCGAAAAACCGATCCGCGATCAGGCCGACGAACAGCGGCGCGATCATCGCTCCGATCGCAGCGACGCCGACAAGTCGGCCGGCCTGAGCGCCCGTGAAACCAAGAAAGTCCGCGTAGCCCCCCAACGCAAACCCCCAACTACCCCAAATAAAGAACGTCAGAAACATCAACACGGAAAGTCGGGAACGGACGAACGGTGGATGGCTCGTTTCCATCGCTGGCTCCTTCAAGGAAAGATCGTCGGACAGGGGACTCGGACAGGACACGCCGTGCCGATTCGCGATTGAGACGATCGGCATCGAACAAAACAGGCCACCAGTATAGGTGACCGGCACCACGAAAAAAACCCCCGACCGGCTCCCCAGACGGTTCACATCCCTTCGCCCCTCGCGCCAAACGGCCGTTTCCCCGGTTTCCGCTCGGTTACGCGGCCCATTCACCGCACCCCCTCTTTTGGAGGAGGTCGGATTCGAGCGGAACTTTCTTGGCCCGCGACGCATCGAAGACCGTGAGCCTGCTGTGAAGGAGCCGTCGCGTCCCGGCATGGGCGCCGTCGGCTCATCCCCGCGACCTGAGCCGATCGGGCGGTCCCGTTTCGGTCGCCTGTTGTGTACAATCGATCCTCAAACATGTGTCTCGGTCCGCGCGATGAAAAACTGGTTGGAAAACCAAAGCATCAGTGCCTACCTCGACGGCGAACTGCCGGCCGATGAGCACGCGCAAATGGACCGCTACCTGGCGTCCGATGCCGCGGCGCGTCGGCTCGTCGAGGAATTGCGCGCTCTGGGCGAAACATTTCGGGCGATCCCCCGGCAGACGCTCGGCCCGGAGTTTCATCGGCACGTCATGCGATTGATCGACCAGCGCACCTCGGCGACCCGTGAGACCGGACCGGACCCCGTGCCGGTCGTCCTCCCGTGTTCGGTTCGCCGAGGGCGGCTCACCCGGCACGTGCTGGGTTGGTCGGCCACGGCAGCCGCCATGTTGTTGATGACCTTGTTGGCCTACTCCGGCCGATCACCACGCTCGACGATCGACTCGCTCGCTCTCGCTTCGCCCACCGAATCTCCCGACCGAGATATCGAGAAATTGGGAGACCTGACGGATGGTAGGCTGGAGAAGGAATTGCGCGAGAAGAAGCGGCGGGAGAAGCGAGCGACGACCTCGTTCGACGCGCTGTATTTCGACACCAAGATCGATTCCGCCCGAGGTGCGATCGGGCAAGCCGCCAAACCGCCCAGCCGGCCCGAGATGGGCGGATTCGGGGGAGGCGGAGGCACGGTGGCCAAGAACCTTGGGGCTGAAGGTGAAGGGGCGGCGAACGAAACCAAGCAGGCCGATGCCGAGGATCGCGACGAATCACCGATTATTCTGGCGGTTTGTGATGTCACATCCGCAGCCACCGGAAAACAAGCTCTTAACCGACTGTTCGAGCGCCGGCAGGTAATTTCGGGAGCCATGCCCGCAAAACTTGATGATCTGGCCGGTCGCGTCGTCGGCTACCGGCTTAACCGTCAAGCCAAGGCGGAACGACTCCACCGGGAAAGCCTGCCAGGCGGGGACGATCGGCCCGAATCGGAATTCGCGGAGACCGTGGTCTACGTGGAAGCCACCTCCCAGCAGATCGACGCGATCATCAAGGACCTGAAGGGCCTGGACAACCTGTCGGCCGAACGCCAGCACATTTCGCTCGTCTCGGTCGGATCGCTGGACGAGACGCTCGGCTTGCGCCGATTTCGCCGTGACGGCGCAAACCTCTGGAGCCTCGAAGAATCGGCCGGCGGCGGCGTCTCGACCAACGGCCGGAAGTTGACCGAGACCGGTGGCGGGGAACAGACGCCGCCCGGGCCTGGCGAGACGCTCCCACCAGCGAGCCCGCGGGGATCCGACCCCGCACACGGGGCGAACGTAGCGAACGGTCCGTCGAGCGGCGGTACTTACGGCGGTATTCACGCTGGTGGCATCGCCGGCGAAACCCGCCCGGCCGTTGCCGATCCGATCGCCGAGCCGTCGGCTCCGATGCCCGAGTTGCCCACGCTTGAGACGAAACCCGGCCAGCGCGCGTCTGGACTGGTCGCGGGAGATCGCCCCGTCGTGGATGCCCCGACAGGGTCGCCGTCCCGCGTGGCGCCCGCCGACGAGGATGGTTATCGGCTGCGTGCGTATCTGGCCAAGAGCCCGCCGACGGCCACCCACCGGGTGCTGTTCCTCTTGCGAACCCCCCACGCGGCTTCCACCCCGGCCGCCGTTCGTATGCATGACGCACAAATAGAAGAACCGGCCGAGAAGTCGTCGCGGCAATGAAACTTCTTGATCGGTCATAGCGTCCTATGTTTTGAAAGACAACCCAACGTCACTTCCGGGAGATGACCCATGACGGCCCGTTTTCTTACATTGGCCACCCTTGTAGGCGGAATGGCCCTGCCCGCTTTGGGTGATGTTAACTTAGTCACTATCCCCCGACGGGAGGGTACGCAGCTCACGATTTACAATTCCGAAGACATCACCATGGTCCGCGAGCACCGGCTGCTGACGGTCAAACCGGGGATCAATCGTATCCAGTTCACTTGGGCCAATACGCTGATCGACCCGACGAGCATCGATTTCCGCATTCTCGATCACCAAGACAAGGTCGATCTGGTCGACACCACCTTCCCCAGCGGGCGCAATGACGCCCTGCAATGGAATATTCGTAGCGAAATGGCCGGCAAGCTGCCCGTCGAAATCCGTTACTTCACCAGCGGCATCACCTGGTCGGCCGATTATGTCGGTGTGGCCAATGAAGCCGAGACCGAGTTGAAG
>JABMRP010000885.1 GCA_013202535.1 Planctomycetota bacterium | reverse complement strand
GCCGCGCGGCCGGAGGGTGTGTGCCAATTGGAGCCTTGCCGCCGAATGGGTAACCCAGTCTTCAGTGCCGTGGGGTGTTCCGCGAACGATGTGTGCCTGATCGCCTTGAGTTCTTCGTCGCTTTGCCGTCTGCTGACCAGGGACATCCAGCGGCGAGGACGTGGTACCGGCCAGACCGACAACAAACGGCGACTCTTGGCGTCACCATGGTTCATGCGCCACGCGCTGCCGAACCGCCAGTCCTCGGCCCGCCGGCAGAGATTCGCCCGCAACGGGTTGCGTTCCACGTAGCGGAGCACGGTGTACGCGAAAATCGGCAACGGTTCTCGCTCCAGTGCCTCCAAGGCTCGTTCGAAGGCTTCGTAGTCCTCCGGCTTCTCAAACAACGTCAATCGAGCCACGGCCCGGTTGAGCACGTGGAAGCAAACATCGGCATCCCAACCCCAACCCCAGCATCGCCATCACTGCCAGGGCCAAGGTCGAAGGTTCGGGAACGGCCGCGGTCAAGCTGAGGTTGTCTACCCACAGGTGTGGGCCCTGCTGGCTATAGATCTGCAGCATGTAGAGGTCTGTTTCCGACGGCGTGAGGATCGCCGTCAGTGTTTCGAAGGCACCATCGGCGGTGACCGGCACGTTATCGAGCAGCGAGAGTACGTTGCCGCTGCCGGCTGCCACCATGTCGACGGTGATGTAGGCATCCGCGCCGGCCGATTCGGACCATGCGTCGATCGAGAAGTTGTATTGCTCTCCCGCGGCCAGCGGAATGCCCGACTGCGAAAGCCGGTGGTCGCCGTAGCCGAGGCCGCCGTCAGCGACATAAGCAAAGTCGCCATCGGGGAACTCGGCCGTGGCGCCTGCCCCCGAGTCGGTCACGAGCCAGATCCGCTTTTCTGTATTAACGGGGTAGCCGGGATCGCGGTCCCAGTTCGGGATGTCGGTATAACCCCAGTCCCAATAGGTCTCGCCGGGTCGGCCGGCAAAGTGTGCGACTCCAATTTCATTTCCCCGGGGCTGACCGGCCTGTGCGGGACCCGTGTTGTTCTCGAAGCTGGGGTTGAGGATCAGATTGGCGGTGGAAGATTCCACGAGATCAAGGTTGTCGATCCACAGATGTTGCCCCTGTTCGCTGTAAACTTGCAGCGTGTACGTTTCGGTTGTGGTGGGCCGGAAGCTTGCCGAAAGTGTCTCGTACACGCCATCCGCGGTGGCTCTGACCTTATCCATCACTTTGATCGTACCGCTTGTGGAGCCTACCAGATTGACCGTTGCGTAGGCGTGCGCGGTGGCCGATTCGGACCATGCGTCGAGCGAGAAGTCGTAGATCTGGCCCGCGACAAGCGGAATGTCCGACTGCGAAAGCCGGTGGTCGCCGTAGCCCAAACCGCCGTCAACACGATACGCGAAATCACCGGCGGGGAATGCGTCGTTGCCGTCGGGCCCCGCATCGGTTGCCAGCCAGATACGAGCATCTCGGTTCCAATCGGGAACGGCATACTCACCCCAATAGCTGCCGGCCAAATTCTGCGTGCCGAGTTCGCTGGGCGCGGGGTATCCGTTCTGGCTGACGGCTCCACCCGTGTTCTCGAAGCTAGGGTTCAGAATCAATTGGGCTTGGGCCGTTGCCGCCAGAGCGACGAATACACCAATGCTCAGCGTTGCTGTCAGTACTTGCGTCTTCATTCGATTCATCCTCGCGGTGGATCATTCCTCTTGGGTGTCGCCCCGGATTCATCTCAGCCCCGCCGTGGAAAGCCGAGCAAGAACGCGGCTCGCCCGGTGCTCATGCCCTGCCGACTTCTTTCCCACGATCCCTACATGCTAACTCCACGCCCGAGGGAAGTCCAGGTTTCTTGCGGGAAGCTCCGTCGATTTCCGGACGAACACGCCCACGTCGGGGGGTATCACCCGCATCGCGAAGGTGCCCGGGGAGAAGAAAGGGGACGCCGGCGATTGGCGCGATGCGTTTCCGGACACGGGCGGAAGATTGCAAATTGGCCATTGGTTATTGCAAATTGCAGATCGAGGGTTGGGACCGCTGCGGCAACGGTGGGCGAAGACAAAGCTACATCTCGCTCCAGCGAGATGGCGACTATACGAGTTCACTCCGGCCAGCCCTGCTCGCCGATCAGGGGGACAAAGCGGCAGCCGGAGAGGTTGGTCGTTGTTGGGCCGGAAGACGTCTTGCGGACTGTTTGCAGGACCTGTTTGTCTTGGCGGCCGATGGGCATGACGAGGATGCCGCCGGTGCGGAGTTGCTCGTAGAGCGCGGCCGGGTATCTTTCGGCCGTGGCGGTGACGATGATACGGTCGTAGGGCGCGCGGTCCGCGTGGCCCAATGTGCCGTCACCGACGATCAGCGTGACGTTTTCGTAGCCCAGTTCGGCGAACAATTGCCCCGCACCGGCGGAGAGCGGGGCGTGGCGCTCGATCGTGACGACCTGACCGGCCAACTCGGCCAGCACGGCCGTCTGGTAACCGCTGCCGGTGCCGATTTCCAGTACGCTCTCCTCGCCGGTGAGTTTCAACGCCTGGGTCATCAGCCCCACGATGTACGGCTGGCTGATCGTTTGCTCGCACTCGATGGGCAGAGCCCGATCGGCGTAGGCTTCGTCCAGCAGCGCCTCGGGCAGAAACCGCTGCCGGGGCACCTTGGCCATGGCCGCCAGAACGCTTGGGGAGCGAATCCCCCGGCCGCTGAGGTGGCGGTCGAGCATCCGTCGCTTGGCCGATTCGAGGTCTGCCTTGTCGGGCATGGTTGGCGGGGGGTAAGAGAGTGCGTCAGCAGCAACAGCAGAACTTCTCCAGCTTCTCGCGGAGCACTTCCGGCTTGAATGGCTTCAGCAAGTAGTCGGACGCGCCCGCCTGAACCGCTTCGGTGACCTGCTCCCGCGCCGTTCCCCCGGCGGTGACCATGACGATCGGCACTTGGGAACCCGTGGCGCGAATCGCCCGGATTACGTCGACCCCGCTGCGGCCGGGCATGTACCAGTCGAGGATGACCAGGTTTAGGGTGTTGCGGCTAAACATGGAGAAAGCCTGCTCGGCATTCTCCGCTTCGAGGATCGCCTCCACGCCCAGGTCTCGCAGCGTGTCGCTGATGATGGCTCGCATCGTCATTGAATCATCTGCCACCAGTGCGGTAAATCCCATGATATATCCTCCCGAGTGAGAAACGCTTCGGCCCCACAAGCACGGGGGGATGGAAGAGCATTGTCGATCAGGCCGCCTACGCTGGAAGTATTTACCTCGAAAAGCGGTCTCCGGCAAGCACCCCCGGGGTGAGTTCGCGGATATGCCGGCTACCGCCGCCGTTGCGAGGCGGGTCGTCCCCCCCTCTTTTCTTGGGTTCTTCCGGAGTTTTCGGGAAACACGACCCATGGGGGTGCCAGACTCAATCCAGTTCGACGGAGCGCGAGAGCCGATTTCCGCGGGCGTCTTCCAGGTGCGTGTGGAAGGGGCCGTGCTTGGGGCGCAGTCCGTGGATGGCTCCCTGGAGCTTGCCCTGGGGCTTCAGGCGCACGGGTTGCATCAGCGGGTTGCCCGAGGCGGGCTACGATTCCTCTTCGGCCGACCCGGTCTCGATTTTCATCACCTCGCCGCCCACCCCGTATCGTAGCGTGATGGCGTAGGTTTGCATCACGCCGCGCCACCGGATCTCCTCGGCTTTGCCGTCCAGGTCGCGAATGGGCGCTCCCTCCAACAGATCGGTTACGTCTTTGTCGAGGAATGTTGTTCTGCCGCCTATGTCGACACCGTTGTCGAATGCGTCGAGGATCGCTTCGCGGCTGCCATTATAGGCCGACCGCGCCCGAAGCTCGATGACCATCACCACCACGACCGCAACGAATAGGGCCAAGATGAGAATCGTCGTCAGTGACACGAACGGTTTCTTGG